>JBLHYZ010000042.1:0-7555 GCA_047631115.1 Alpinimonas sp.
CGCAGCTGGGCCTCGGGGATGCCAAGGTTGACATTGATTTCTTGAGTCATCGAATCCTCTTTCGCTGGGGGTGTTGGGCTGATTTCTGCGGCGAACTATTGTCGGCGAAACATGGTGTGAGCCTTAGTGTATGCAATTGGCATTACAGGGAGTGGATTCCTGTCGTGACGCAACTTGGGTTCACATGAGTTATCTTGAATCTCTGGTGTCGTCGAGAGCACTTCAAGACTGAACATAATTCTCCCGCGTGATTCATCCCCCGTGATCGCAAACCTCTTGGTCTCTATCCTCGGAGAATTATTGAAGAGGCAGCAACACATGTGGCTACCGGCGATCTCAGCAACGGGACACGGTCGAAGGTGGGAGGCGGCTTTGGCCGCGGTCGGTGAGTTAACCCCAGCCGAGCTCGTGCAAATGATCGTCGTCAATGCCAAAGTAGTGTGCGATTTCGTGCACCAACGTCACGTGCACCTGCTGACGTAGTTCTTCTACCGTGTCGCACGAATCAACGTGCTCGGCCCAGTACAGAACTATTCGATCGGGTAACTCACCGACGCCATAATCGAAACGGTCCGTGAGGGATGTTCCTTGGTACAGGCCCAGCAGCGGGCCAGACTCATTTTCCGAGTTTTCCTCGACCACAAAGATGAGGTTCTCGAGCTGATTCATGATGTGGTCCGGCAAAGAATCGAGCTCCTCTGATACGAGGAGCTCGAATTCTTCGAGTGGAAGCGAAAAACCGCCGGCGTCGAAGCTGGGCTCCGACACTACTTGAGGATGCGGATGAGCTTGCGGTTCACAAACTCCTCGATTCCGAAGCGGCCCAATTCGCGACCGAAGCCGGAACGCTTGACGCCACCAAAAGGCAACTCGGGGCTATCGAGGCCGACGCCGTTGACAAAGACCATTCCGGCGTCAATCTGGTCGGCGACCCGAAGAGCTTGAGCGGGATCGGTTGTGAAAAGGTACGAGCCCAATCCGAAGGGTGTGTCATTGGCGATTGAGACGGCCTCGGCTTCATCCTTGGCGCTGTAGACAATCGCAACTGGTCCGAAGAACTCCTCGGTGTGAGCGTCGTTCTTGGGGGTCACTCCCGTGAGCACGGCTCCGGGGAAGTAGTTTCCGTTGCGAGCGCCAGAAACCTGAACGACGGCGCCCTGGGCAACAGCGCGATCGAGCTGCTCCTGAAGCGTTACGGCGGCGTCAAGGGAGGACAACGGTCCGAGGAAAGTTTCAGCGTCCATGGGATCCCCTGGAACGATGGCCCCAACCTTGGCGCTGAGCTTTTCGACGAACGTGTCGTAGTGCTCGGCCAACACAATAAAGCGCTTGGCGGCGTTGCAGGCTTGCCCGTTATTATCAATGCGAGCTGCAATAGCAGCGTCGACTGCAGCATCCATGTCATCGGTGCTCAGCAAGACAAAGGGGTCAGAGCCGCCCAACTCGAGGACAACTTTCTTGAGGTTGCGTCCGGCTACTTCGGCAACAGCGGCACCGGCACGCTCCGAGCCAGTGAGCGAGACACCGACAATGCGAGGGTCGGCAATCATGGTGGCGATCTGATCGCTGTCTGCGTAGACGTTTTGGTAGGCACCGACGGGGAATCCGGCATCTAAGAAGATCTGTTCAATCGCGGCAGCGGACTCAGGGCACTGGGAAGCGTGCTTGAGAATAATCGTGTTTCCGAGAACGAGGTTGGGGCCGGCGAAGCGGGAAACTTGGTAGTAGGGGAAGTTCCACGGCATGATGCCCAGCAACACGCCAAGCGAGGAGCGGCGCACGAAAGCGGTGCCTTCGGCATCCATCAGCTCGAGGTCTTCATCAGCAAGGAACTTCTCGCCATTGGTGGCGTAATAGGAGTAGATGTCGGCGCTAAAGTCGACTTCACCGAGGGCTTGCTCCAAGGGCTTTCCCATTTCGCGCACGATGATCTCGGCAAGAACCTCACGGCGATCGCGGTGCAACTGCGCCACTCGTTCCATCAGAACCGAACGCTCGGCCACGGTGGTCGAACGCGACCATCCCGAGTGGGCATCATCGGCTGCCTGCATGGCAACACCCAGCTGGGCGGCGGTGGCGGAAGTGAACTGGGATCCAGTTTCTCCGGTAGCAGGATTGGTGACGAGGTAGGTGCTCATGTGTGCTCCTTTGTGGTGATGGTCGTGTGCTTCGATGATACCGAGAACCCCTTGCGCGGGGCATCCTTGGTCAGGATTTCTCCGTCGGTTCAGCCACGTGAATTCCTCAACTATCCGCCGGCGACGTTGCGCAAAAACGTGCCCCCACCGATATTTCGATGAGGGCACGAAGAGAACAGCCTGATCGAGAAGATCCGCCTAGGTCGTCAGCTTAGAAGACGCGGGGAAGGTTCTGGTCGTCATCGTCGCTTGCGGGTGAGCGAAGCGCTGACAGCCCATCAACCTCTTCGAGGAGTTGCTCGGTCGAAGAAACGGGAACTGGCGCTGCTACAGGAGCAGTAGTTGTGCTCTCACCCAGAAGGCTGGACAGGTCATCTTTCTGGTGGTCCTGCGTGTACTGGTGAGCAACCCAGGCGTCTTGGCTTGCTGCTGCGGCAGCTTGGGGCTGAACGGACTGATATGCCCAGCGTTCGAGGTCGCGGGCAAAAATCTTGTTGGCGCGGCCGGGGTTGGCCACCCACAGCAGAAGGCGATCGCGGAACTCTGCCACAGCGGGATCCAATTGGTAGCCAAAAGTGGCGGAGGTGCGCTTCATCTCAGCGAGCTGGTGCGCAGCCCAATCGGCGGCCGCAGCCGAGCCCTTCACGGGCATGAGACGAACACGAATGTCAATCTGGCCCACGGCACGGTCACTCATGATCTGCTCTTGCGGGCTAAGTCCATTCCAGACGGAGGCCTCTGTCGCCGCATCAATCAAAGCGGCAATGACGGCGGCTTTGGCCATGTTGTCGCTGGACCGAATGTGGCGCTTACTCACAGAACTCCCGATGAGAGCACCGATAACGAGCGCGAGAATCATCGAGATGAAAAGGATGATTCCGGTAAGGACGGTGTTCTGGTTCTCGCTTGCGAGGAACCAATCTTGGATGTCATTCAACCACTGCATGGGGTGACACTACCGGGTGTTGGTTTTAGTTTGTCGAAGCCACGCCTAGTTTCGGTGGCATGCGGGACGCGAGATCGAGATCGATGACTTTGCCGGGGCGAGCAGTCTGGGCCAAAATAATTCCGGCAACAACGACCAAGGCACCTACGATTTGCGTTGAGGTCAGGGACTCGCCCAGCCACACCCAGGCAACGATGAACGCAAAGATAACTTCTGACGAAGCGACGATGCCGGCAGAAGTGGCCTTCAAGTGCTTCAAAGCGAGGAACGAAAGATAGAAAGCGGCAAAGGATCCGATGGTGACGGTCCACAGCAGAGGCACCCACATGGGAAGAACGAGGGCGGCGAGCGAGCCGGTCATTGAGATTTCTTGGGTGAAGAGAGAAAGATCCATCTGCCACCACCCGCTGAAGACTCCCCAGAAAAGTGACGCAAAGAGCATCGCCCAAAACGTCATAGACATGACCGACATTCCCGTGAGCGCACGCTCGCCCATGATGAAGTAAACGGTGTATGCGGCAGCTGCGCCGAGGGCAAAGACCATTCCGAGGGCTTCAACATTGCTGGTCCAGATCTGGGCAACGACTGCCAGGCCGACCAAGACAAGAGAAACGGCAACCCAGATGCGGCCGCGGACGGCCTCTTTGAAAACGAATCGGGCAATGACGGCTACGGCAAGCACAGCAAGATACTCAAAGAGTAGGGCGATACCGACCGGAATCCGGGCGATAGCGAGGGCATAGAACCACTGCAGCATGGCAACTCCGGCTATTCCGAGAATGGCCATACCGAGCATCCTTTTGCGACTGATTCGAAATGCGGTGCGTTCGGTGAGCAGCAAAATGACAAATGAAATGAGGAGTGCCACGAACACGCGAAAGAATGTGATCTGCGCCGCGGAGACGCCGGAATTCACGACGACCTTCACCACACTTCCGTTGGAACCGAAAAGGATGGCCGCAAAAAAACCGATGAAGTAACCCATGTTGTGTCTAATCTAAGTGCATGCACACATTTGTTTTGGCCGGCGGTTGTTTCTGGTGTCTTGACGCCGTTTACCGCACATTGAACGGCGTCTCTGCCGTGGTATCCGGATACGCCGGTGGTGAAGGGGCGAACCCCAGCTACGAGGCGGTCTGCACCGGGCTGACCGGGCATGCTGAGGTTGTGGCCGTCACCTTCGATCCTGAGGTTATCCCCGATCAGGTCATCCTCGACGTTTTCTTTTCTTTGCATGACCCCACGCAGTTGAACCGCCAAGGCAACGATGTCGGAACGCAATACCGGTCGGCAATGTTCCCCACCGATGACGCGCAACGCGAGCTCTTCGAGAGCGCGATCGCTTTGGCTGCCACCTGGTGGGATGCTCCCGTGGTCACGACCATCGAGCCCCTCACGGAATTTTATGAGGGCGAGGAATACCATCAGGACTTTTTCGCTCGAAACCCGGGTCAGGGCTACTGCCTCGCGGTCGCGTTGCCAAAGGTCAACAAGATTCGCAAGAGCTTCGCCCCATACACTAAGGGCTAGTTCCACTCCACCCCGCCGGTGCTAAGGGGGTGACTGTCCCCAGGGCGATGCTCGACGGCTTCAACGTAACCCCAGACGCCCCACAGTTCGTAGACGTGTTCTACAACTGAAAGGGGTCACTATGACCGACACGATTTTCCTGACCGGCCTTGTCGCAACATCCCCGCGCCATGTCACCACGAGTGAGGGCTTGGCGATCACAAGCTTTCGCCTCGCTTCGAGCCAACGCCGCTTCGACAAAGCCCTCTCCAAGTGGGTTGATGGCGAAACAAACTGGTTCACCGTTTCCGCTTTTAGGGCCCTTGCAACGAATGCTGCATCATCTGTGGTGAAGGGAGACCGCGTCGTGGTTACGGGCCGTCTCCGCGTGCGCGACTGGGAGAACACCGATCGCTCGGGAACGAATGTCGAAATTGAAGCGGATTCTCTCGGACACGACCTCACGTGGGGCACGAGCGTTTACACCCGGCATGTTTCGGTGGCGTCCACGAGCAGCTGGGACGACGCAGGCACCGTCTCGCTAGACGAAGAGGACGAAACCGTCTCGGCCGCCTAGCCAAGGAATCTGTGCTCGATTTCAGTCGAGTAGCGGCGGCGGGTATTCACTGGCATTTTCAGGCTGTCGGTGAATGCCCGCCTAAACTAATGTGACAGGCCTCACCAACTTCGAATCAGGGAAACACTGTGCGATTGCTTTCGACCACCGCGATTCTCTTGGGCGCTGCGCTTCTCCTCAGCGGCTGCCAATCTGCTGGACAGCCATCCGAGTCCAGTGCCCCGTCAGATTCGTCGTCCGCCGGAGCTTCCCGGCCAGCGCCTTCTGCTAAACCAGCAGCTCCAGCGGTGTTCGTTCCGGAAGGATCAGCGTTGCAGAACTTGCCTTTCTTCATGTCGATCATTAAGCAGGCAGTCGCCGCCAATCCGACTGTGGACTCTTATGACGTTGCTGTACTTGAGTCTCAGAACGGTTTCGACGCTGGGGCCATTCAATACACGTTTTCACGCACGGCAGTGGGGCTCGCCTCTGACAGCTCTACGGTCGCCGTACTCTATGCCGGAGAGTGCATCATCGCGCAATACGGCCCCGTTATCACGGGTGTGCAAGGCGTCGTTCTCCCCGCCCTCGCCCAAGGCGGTTGCCTGATTGGCGTGCAGGTTCAAGGGCTATAACCACCGCCGGTAGAATTGGCTTATGGCAGAGTTTATTTATTCCATGGTCCGTGCCCGCAAGGCGGTTGGTGACAAAGTCATTCTTGACGACGTCACAATGTCGTTCTTCCCGGGTGCCAAGATCGGCGTGGTAGGCCCTAACGGTGCCGGTAAGTCCACCATCCTCAAAATTATGGCGGGGTTGGATACCCCCAGTAACGGTGAGGCCAAGCTCAGTGCTGGCTATTCCGTGGGCATCCTCATGCAGGAGCCCGTGCTCGATGAGACCAAGACAGTTCTCGAGAACGTGCAAGAAGGTGTGGGCCCCATCAAGGCCAAGATTGACCGGTTCAACGAGATCTCAGTTGAGCTTGCCGAGCCCGACGCTGACTATGACACGCTCTTGGGTGAAATGGGTATTCTGCAGGAGCACATCGACGCCGCCGATGCCTGGGACCTTGATTCCCAGCTTGAGCAGGCAATGGACGCGCTTCGCTGCCCGCCCTCAGATTCCGATATCTCAGTCCTCTCCGGTGGTGAGAAGCGCCGCGTTGCCTTATGCAAGCTCCTCTTGCAAAAGCCCGACCTTCTCCTCTTGGACGAACCTACTAACCACCTCGATGCCGAGAGCGTTCTCTGGCTCGAGCAACATCTTGCAAAGTATCCGGGCGCCGTTCTGGCTGTAACGCACGATAGGTACTTCCTCGATCACGTTGCCGAATGGATCGCCGAAGTTGACCGCGGCAAGCTTTACCCCTACGAGGGCAATTACTCCACGTACTTGGAGAAAAAGGCCGCTCGTCTTGAGGTTCAAGGTAAGAAAGACGCCAAACTCTCCAAGCGTTTGCAAGAAGAGCTGGAGTGGGTTCGCAGCAACTCCAAGGGTCGCCAGGCCAAGTCAAAGGCTCGTCTGGGGCGCTATGAAGAGATGGCTGCTGAGGCTGACCGCACCAGAAAGCTTGACTTCGAAGAGATTCAAATACCGCCTGGACCCCGTTTAGGATCCACTGTCCTCGAGATAAAAAACCTCAAGAAGGGCTTCGGCGATCGCACGCTCATCGATGGCCTGTCCTTCTCCTTGCCCCGCAACGGCATTGTGGGCATCATCGGCCCTAACGGTGTCGGTAAGACAACACTGTTCAAGACCATTGTGGGCCTGGAGCCCTCCGATGGCGGTGAGGTTAAGATTGGTGAAACCGTCAAGATTTCCTACGTCGATCAGAGTCGAGGCGGCATCGACCCCAACAAGAATCTGTGGGAAGTTGTTTCCGACGGGTTTGACTTCATCCAGGTCGGCAACGTGGAGGTCCCTAGCCGGGCCTACGTTTCCACGTTTGGGTTCAAGGGCCCCGACCAGCAGAAGCGGGCCGGGATCCTCTCTGGTGGTGAGCGTAACCGGTTGAACCTCGCATTGACGTTGAAGCTGGGTGGAAACCTTCTCCTGCTTGATGAGCCCACAAACGACCTCGATGTGGAGACACTATCGAGCCTCGAGAATGCGCTGCTTGAATTCCCCGGTTGCGCTGTGGTGATTACACACGATCGGTGGTTCCTCGACCGCATTGCGACACACATTCTGTCCTACGAAGGCACGGAAGAGAATC
Organism: Alpinimonas sp.; assembly: GCA_047631115.1. Lineage (GTDB taxonomy): Bacteria > Actinomycetota > Actinomycetes > Actinomycetales > Microbacteriaceae > Alpinimonas. The sequence goes on from JBLHYZ010000042.1 coordinate 7,368, forward strand.
CGGGCTACTGGCATTGGTTCGAGGGTAACTTCGACGCTTATGAAGAGAACAAGATTGAACGCCTTGGTCCTGACGCCGCTAACCCTCACCGCAGCACGTACCGCAAGCTCACTCGCGACTAACCTTTGTGTTTGTCTTCGCGATGAATTCAAAAAAGGCCCTTCCTGACGGAGGGGCCTTTTTGTTGT
>JBLHYZ010000043.1:0-7421 GCA_047631115.1 Alpinimonas sp.
CGGCGACCGCATATTGCAGGCTCGGCAGGCTGACTTCAACGACCTCGGCACCGTTCGCCTCCAGCAGCGCAAGGGCCTCGTGAAAACGGGACAAGACGCCGGGCTGGAATCCTTCGCCATCGAGCTCGGAGACAACGCCGATGCGCAGTCCCTTAACATTCGCGTTGCGCACGGCTTCGGCCATGGAAGGCCATTCGTCGCGCAGGGAGGTAGAGTCGTGACGGTCGTGGCCGCCGATGATGTCGTGGAGAAGCGCCGAGTCGAGCACGGTGCGGGAGACGGGGCCGATCTGATCGAGGCTGGAAGCCAGCGCAATAGCGCCGTAGCGGCTGACGCCACCGTAGGTGGGCTTGACACCAACGGTGCCGGTGACGTGGGCGGGCTGACGGATCGAGCCACCCGTATCGGAGCCGAGAGCAAAGGGTGCCTCGAAAGCAGCAACGGCGGCGGCCGAACCACCACCGGAACCACCGGGGATGCGGTCGAGATCCCACGGGTTATGCGTGGGGCCATAAGCGGAGTGCTCGGTGGAGGACCCCATGGCGAACTCGTCCATGTTCGTCTTGCCGAGTGGCACGAGGCCAGCCTCGCGAATCTTGGTGACGACGGTGGCGTCGTAGGGCGACATCCACCCTTCAAGAATGCGCGAGCCACTCGTGGAGGGCATGTCGGTGGTGACCAGCACGTCTTTGATGGCCAGGGGAACACCGTCGAGCGCGTTGAACGTGGTGCCGGCCTGGCGGCGAGCATCCGACGCCTTGGCAGCCGCGAGCGACACCTCGGGGTTGACGTGCAGGAAAGCATGAACAGCACCATCTACGGCCGCAATGCGGTCGAGGTGGGCCTGCGTTACCTCAACGCTGGAGGTGGCACCGGAAGCGAGTGCCGTCGCCAGTTCGGCGGCGGTGTGGCGAATAAGATCCGTCATTATTGTTCTTCTCCCAGGATTGCGGAGACCTTGAAACGGCTGCCGTCATGTTCGGGGGCCTGTGTCAAAACCTGTTCGGTGTCGAGAACGTCGGCGACGACATCTTCGCGGTACACGTTGACCAAAGGAATGGGGTGGCTTGTGATGGGCACATCGTCGGTGGCGACAGACGAAACGGACGCAACGGCCTCAACAATCTGCCCGAGCTCCACTGTCAGACTCGCAATTTCGGCTTCGGAAAGGTCAATTCGAGCGAGGCCGGCCAGATGGCGAACCTGTTCGGCGTTGATGTCAGACATGCCCCAAGTTTATCGCGGTGTGCGTTGTTGGGTTCACCGGGCGGAAGTTGCCGAATGGCGGATGCAGGTTGCAGTTGGCGGAAAGAAAAGGTGGCTTCGCGGATAACAACCATTCGAGACTCGGATGTCGCCACCTCTGCACCTCTGCACATTGCCGTCCAAAACCGGCGCCTGCTAAACGTCATCGACAAAGGGCTAATGGTGACCCCACGCAAGCAAACACTCATCGAGACGGGCCTAATGGTGACCTCACGGCCAAATATGGCGCCACTAGTTCCTTCTCGACGAAGGATTCCCTCGGCATGTCACCACTAGCCCCCTCTCGGCTCAATGCAGGAAGTTGGGGGTTCGGAAGCTGGCGAGGCCTCCTTTGCTGCAGCCAGCAAGCTAGAGAGCGGTAGGACCCTGCGTGACAAGGATGTGGAAACCGGCGGCATCGAGAACCGGGATCCCCAGCTCCTCGGCCTTGGCCAGCTTCGAGCCGGCACCAGGGCCAGCGGCCACAAAGTCCGTCTTCTTGGAGACGCTCGAGGCGGGCTTGCCTCCGGCGGAGATAATCGCTTCTTGCGCGCCCTCTCGGGTGTAGCCGTCAAGAGAACCGGTCGCCACGATAGTCAGGCCCTCGAGCACTCCCCCACGGTCGACATTCGCACCGGGGCCAGCATGACCGGGAGTGGCCAACTGCACGCCGGCAGCCGCCCACTGCTCGATGATGTCGCGATGCCAGTCGATTTCGAACCACGCCAGAACAGAATCGGCAATGACCGGGCCGACACCGTCAACGGCGGCTAGCTCCTCTTTCAAAGCGGCACGGATGGCATCAACGGAACCAAAATGATCGGCGAGGGCACGAGCAGCGACGGGACCCACATGGCGAATGGAGAGCGAGACGAGGATGCGCCACAGCGGCTTCGTGCGCGCCTCGGCAAGGTTGAGCAGAAGCTCAGTAGCGTTCTTTCCCGGCTGACCATCTTCGTTCTGAAAGAACGACACAATTTTGGGATTTCCGTCGGCGTCATGCACGGGCTCGCCGGTGTCACGGTCGCGAACATAAACGCGAACAGGAAGAAGGTCTGCGAGCGTGAGCGCGAACAGCTTGGCTTCGGTAACCAACGGGGCCACGGCCGGCTCTAAGGGGTGGGTCAACGCCGCCGCGGCAACCTCGCCGAGTTTCTCCACGTCGAGCCCGCCGCGGGAACCGATGTGCTCCACTCGGCCACGAACCTGCGCGGGGCAGCTGCGGGCGTTGGGGCAGCGGAGGTCGATGTCGTCTTCGCTCGCGGGAGCCAACGGAGATCCACATTCGGGGCATCCGACAGGCATGACAAACGCGCGTTCAGTGCCATCGCGCAGCTCGAGAACGGGGCCGAGAACCTCGGGAATAACATCGCCGGCCTTGCGAATCACGATGGTGTCGCCAATGAGAATTCCCTTGGCCTTGACGACATCTTGATTATGCAATGTGGCGAACTCAACGGTGGAACCAGCGACGCGCACTGGCGCAACGACGGCGTAGGGAGTGGCGCGGCCAGTGCGACCAACACTTACCCTGATATCGAGAAGCTTGGTATTTACCTGCTCGGGCGGGTATTTGTAGGCGATGGCCCAGCGCGGCGCGCGGCTGGTGGCACCGAGTTCTTGTTGCAGAGCGAGGTCATCCACCTTGACAACAACGCCGTCAATCTCGTGCTCAACACTGGCACGGTTATCCCCGGCGTGAGCGATGAAATCGGCGGCCTCGGCGGCCGTCGAAACTACGCGATAGTGGGTGGAAGTGGGAAGTCCCCACGAGGCCAGAAGCTCATAGGTGCCCGACTGAGTAGCTACCGGAGCTTTCTCCCACGCCCCAATTCCGTGCACAAGCATGCGCAGTGGCCGCGTTGCCGTCTTGGCAGGGTCCTTCTGGCGAAGGGAGCCACTCGCAGCGTTGCGCGGGTTGGCAAAAACTTTTTCTCCGGCGAGCGCGAGCTCGGCGTTCAACTTGCGAAAGGCGTCGACGGGAAAGAAAATTTCACCGCGAACCTCCACGAGCGGCGGATGCCCGGCTCCGACAAGGGTGTGCGGGATGCCGGCGATGGTGCGCACGTTGTCGGTGACGTCTTCGCCCACCACCCCGTCGCCGCGAGTAGCCGCTGTGATGAGCACGCCGTTTTCGTAGCGCAGGTTGATGGCCAAGCCGTCGATCTTCATCTCGCACAGGTAGTTCACGGCGCGACCGCAGTCACGCTCCACCTTCTGTGCCCACGCGACGAATTGCTCGGAGGAAAAGACGTTGTCGAGGCTCATCATGCGCGCGGCATGCGTGACGGGGCTAAACGCCGAAGAGACTCCCCCTCCAACAGAAAGAGTGGGGCTATCTTGCCCCTGAAGCTCGGGGTAGGTGTTCTCCAACTCTTCGAGCCGGGCAATCAGTGCGTCATACTCTAGGTCGGAGATCAGGCTCTCATCGCGCTCGTAATAGGCGTCACGGGCGGTCTGAATCTTTTCGGTGAGCTCTTGAGCTTCATGTGCGGCCGCCTCAAAGGACGGGACGCTCACGACGAAACCCTCGGGATCATGCGCTCACTCGCTCGACGGCACTGACCGTTCGGGCAATGGTGACCTGCCCGAGAACACGGGTGTCGATGTAGATAACGGCGGTTTGGCCGGGCGACACCATGTTCAGCGGCGAATCCGGGGTGAGCACGAGTTCGTCACCGATGAGTTGCGCCATGGCGGGCACGGGATCGGCGTGAGCGCGCACCTGCATGTGACACGCGAAAGCCTCTGTCGGGTTGGCGGGGGCGATACCGGCCCACGTGAAGGAGGTTCCTGCCAACTCGCGCAGGTCCAGAGCCTCCTTGGGACCGACAACAAGCGTGTTGGTCTTGGGGCGCACCTCGAGCACGAAGCGGGGGCGGCCATCGGGGGTGGGCACGCCAATGCCGACACCTTTGCGTTGACCGATAGTGAAGCTATGCGTTCCTTCGTGACCACCGAGGCGTTTGCCGTCGACATCCACAATGTCACCGGGGGAAACCCCGAGACGCTCATCGAGCCAGCCCTTGGTATCGCCATCGGGGATGAAACAAATGTCGTGGCTATCGGGCTTCTGGGCAACGGTCAGACCGCGGGCCTCGGCTTCGAGACGAATCTCGGCCTTAGACGGGGTATCCCCCAGTGGGAACATGGAGTGGGCAATCTGGTCGGCGGTGAGCACACCCAAAACGTAGGACTGGTCCTTGGCCCACGCACTCGCGCGATGCAACTCAAGGTTGCCATTCTCATCGGTCAACACCTTGGCATAGTGACCAGTGCAGACGGCGTCGAAGCCGAGAGCGATGGCCTTCTCCATGAGAGCCGAGAACTTGATCTTCTCATTGCACCTCATGCAGGGGTTGGGGGTGCGGCCGGCCTCATATTCGGCGATGAAATCATCGACAACATCTGTTTTGAAGCGCTCAGAGAAATCCCACACGTAATAGGGAATTCCCAGCATGTTCGCGGCGCGCTGGGCGTCCATGGAGTCCTCGACGGTACAACAACCTCGAGCCCCTGTGCGCAGCGTGCCCGGGTTGCGGCTCAGCGCCAAGTGCACGCCCACTACCTCGTGCCCCGCATCTACCGCACGTGCCGCTGCCACTGCGGAATCAACTCCACCACTCATTGCCGCTAAAACTCGCATACTTCTAGTTTAAGCAGTTAGTCCGGCCGCGTGGGCCCGCGAGTGGGCGAGAGGCAAAGCATCCAGCAGTGTGTCGAGGTCTTCTTGAGTGGTGGTGTGCCCCAACGTGATGCGCAAAGCACTGGACGCGGTTGCCATATCGTTGCCCATGGCGAGCAACACGTGCGATGCCTGCGTGACCCCCGCTTGACAAGCCGAACCAGTAGAAACCGAGACACCCTGCTCATCGAGCAGATACAGCAACGAGTCGCTCTGGCACCCGGGGAATGTGACGTTGATGTTGTTATCCAGTCGGTTGACACGATCGCCTTGAACAGAGGCTTCAGGAATAACGTTCAGGATGCGCTCCATCGTCGCGTCGCGCAGCACCGTCAGCCGGGCGCGTTCAGATTCCCGGGCGCGGTCGGACTCGAGGGCGGCGGCGGCAAAAGACGCTGCTGCCGGGGCATCTTGGGTTCCGCTGCGCAGACCCCGTTGTTGACCGCCCCCATGAATCAAGGGCGACAGAGAGACTTTGCGGGAGACCACTACGGCGCCAACACCCGCAACAGCCCCAATCTTGTGCCCCGACAGGCTGAGGGCAACAAGACCGGAGGTGGCTTTGCGGGCGGCCGCGATGGCATCCGCCTCGTTATCAAAAGATTTCTTCGTCACAGGTTCCGAGCCGGTGGCAACGCGCATCGCGTGAAAGTCAATGACCTCATGACCGTAGGCGGCAATGGCATCCACGTGCAGGGGAACGCCAGCGTCGACGGCCAGCTGCGTCACCTCGGTCACCGGGGCAATAGTGCCCACCTCGTTGTTGGCCCACATCATGGTGACCAGAGCAATGTCGCGGGGGCCGGCGAGCGCCGCCGCCAACAGGTCGAGGCGAACCCGGCCAACGGAATCTAAAGGAATCCAGTCAAGGATGGCGCCCTCGTGTTTTTCTAACCACAGCACGGTGTCGAGGGTGGCGTGGTGTTCGCCTTCTGGCAAGACAATGCGCGTGCGCGTGCCTTCAGCGTCACGGCGCGACCGGAATAACCCGGTGATGGCCAGGTTCACCGATTCGGTTCCCCCGGAGGTGAGAATCACTTCGATGGGATCACAGCCGAGGCTCGCAGCGAGCGTCTCGCGGGCATCTTCGACAATGCGGCGGGCGCTTTGGCCGTGGCGGTGAACCGAGGAAGGATTTCCGCTGGCATCGAGGGCGTCGACCATGGCTGAGCGCGCGCTGAGTCGAAGCGGGGTGGAGGCAGCGTGGTCGAGGTAAACAGACACGGCGACTCCTCTCAAGACACTCGGGGCATTCCATCACATTCCCAGACGAGAAATATGGCCGTAACCGACGTGACTATTCTAAATCGAGTGAGTGTGTCTTCTACTTTTCAAAATCTCGGTGTACGGCTAACGAAAGCCGGCGGCGAGATTTGCGTTTTCTCTGCCAACGCCGAGGGTATCGATCTGATCATCTATGACCCCGTGCACTCTAACCACGTCAACAATCACGTCACCGATCGCGTGGGCCTGAGCAAATCAGCCAACAACGTGTGGTCAGCGCACAGTGAGCACCTGCGCGAGGGCGCCGAGTACACCCTGGTGGCGTGGGGTCCCTCAGGTGTGGCCGATTCTTTCTCCCCCGAAACTCTGCTCGTTGACCCCTATGCCAGGGGCCTGAGCCGGTTTGCGGGAACACAGTGGCGCAACGTCGTTGTGGACACCGACTTCGATTGGGGCACCACAAAGAAGCCCAAGACCGACCTCGACAAGAGCGTCATCTACGAGGCCCACGTGCGCGGCCTCACGAAGCAAAACCCCAACATCCCCCTCGAGCTGCGAGGAACCTATGCCGGCCTGGCGCACCCTGCCATGACCCGCTACCTCACCGACCTGGGCATCACCGCCGTTGAGCTTCTCCCCATTCACGCGTTTGTCTCCGAACAGCACCTGCTCAACAACGGCACGGCCAACTACTGGGGCTACAACACGCTCAACTTTTTCACCCCGCACGCCGAGTACGCCACGTACGCCGCCCGCGTCGAAGGCCCTGCTGCCGTGCTGCGCGAGGTCAAGCAGATGGTCAAAGACTTGCACGATGCCGGCATCGAAGTCATTCTGGATGTCGTCTTCAACCACACCGCGGAAGAGGGTAAGGCCGGGCCCACGCTCAGCTTTCGTGGCCTCGATAACGCCACGTACTACCGCCACGACGCCGACGGAAATTACATTGACACCACCGGATGCGGTAACACCCTCAACGCCTCCGAACCCGTGGTTCAGCAGTTGGTCATGGACTCCCTGCGCTACTGGGCCAATGAGGTTCGCGTCGACGGGTTCCGCTTTGACCTCGCCGTGACGCTCGGGCGGGACGCTGACGGCGTGTACCGCAAGGATCATCCGTTATTAGAGGCCATTCAAACGGACCCTCAACTGGCGGGCGTCAAGATGATTGCCGAGCCCTGGGATATTGGCAACGACGGCTGGCAGACCGGCAACTTTGCGGCGGGCTGGGTTGAATGGAATGACCGCTACCGCGACCGGGTGCGTA
>JBLHYZ010000044.1:0-7369 GCA_047631115.1 Alpinimonas sp.
CACCATTTGGGCGCTCGTGTTTGCCCTGCAGTTCCTGATCCTCATCGAAGTTGCCCTTGTGTGGGCCTATGTGCGCATGGGACTGCAGCGCACGTGGGTCGTCTTCGTTCCGCTCTTTCTTCTAGCAGGACTCCTTGTTGCCGATCAGGTCACGAGCCTCCTGCCCAATCTGCTCTAGTCAAAAAAGGATCACATCATGACAAATTTGGGACCTAACGACATCACCAAGGTGCTGCCCGTTCTTCAGCCTTCGGGTTCGACAGACCGCACGGAGGCTGGCCGGGCGTCCGTTCTCGAGAAAGCGAAACGACTCCTGCCGTGGTCGCCGTCAAAAGCGCACGAACCGCAGAGGCGTCGCGGAAATCAGGTGCCCGCGCCGATTCCGGAGCCGCTGGCATCGCTCGAAGGCCGCAACGTGTCGGCCTGGTTCGGCACGCATCAGGTACTGGATCGGGTGTCCCTGACGATGCCCGCCGGAGTGATTACGTCGTTGATTGGCCCCTCCGGTTGTGGAAAGTCCACTTTCTTGCGCATCCTGAATCGCATGCACGAGCTCGTACCCTCCGCCAGTCTTGCCGGCGAAGTCTTGCTCGACGGTGAAGACATCTACGACGCCGAACGCAAACTTGTGGATGCCCGCAAGTCCATCGGTATGGTCTTTCAGAAGCCCAACCCTTTTCCCGCCATGTCAATCTATGACAACGTCATTGCCGGCTTGAAGCTCACGGGTGTTCGCGCCGATAACGACCGCAAGGATTTCTTGGTTGAGTCTTCGCTGCAGAAGGCTGGCCTCTGGAAAGAGGTTAAGGATCGCTTGCGTTCACCCGGTGGCGGACTCTCCGGTGGTCAGCAGCAGCGCCTGTGTATCGCGCGCTCGCTGGCGGTCATGCCTCGCGTTTTGCTCATGGATGAGCCGTGTTCGGCGTTGGACCCCACATCTACTCGCGTGATCGAAGAGACGATGCTCGAATTGGTCAACGACGTCACCATCGTGATTGTTACGCACAACATGCAGCAGGCTCAGCGCGTCTCTACACAGTGCGCATTCTTTCTCGCCTCGCAGGGAACTCCCGGGCTCATCGTGGAGCACGGGGACACTGAGGCGATGTTCGATTCGCCGATTGACCCTCGCACGTTTGACTACGTCAACGGCCGTTTCGGGTAGTCGAGACCTGGGGGCAAAGATTTGGGGGGCAGTAGGCTCACGCACGGCTTTTTGGAATGGAGCCGTGCGTGTTACTCTCTCAATATCGGGTCTATGGCGCAGTTGGTAGCGCGCTTCGTTCGCAATGAAGAGGTCGGGAGTTCGAATCTCCCTAGATCCACAAATAAATCGGTGATTCGAGGAGCGGAACGAGCCCTTTAGTAGGCGTTTTTGCGATGGTCAACGGACAAGGCAATTACCGTCAGGGTGTCGTGGACTATCTCGGCGAGAATTCTGTAATCGCCGACGCGAAATCTCCATATCCCCGAATGGTTGGCGGTGAGGCCCCGCCCACGCTGGCGGGGATCGTCTCGGGCTTCAAGGTCCTCGAGGTATGCCATCACCCTCTTCTGGACGGCACTGTCGAGCTTCTTGAAATCTTGGTCAAACTGCTGCGTGGTCTCGACCTGCCACCGAGCCGTCACAGATTTAGTTCAGACTTAAGTTCTGAAAGCGGCCGAGTGCGTCGCCCCGTCGCTTCAAATTCATCCATTGCCGCATCCGCAGCGAAAGCATCTTCAAGGTCGGCTAAGTGCTCGCGAAGGGCCGTGCGAACATAAAAACTCTTTGACCGGCCTGTGCGCTGGGAGAGTTGCTCGAGGCGTGCTTCTTCTTCATCGGTTAGCCTGATAGAAATTGTCATAGTGACTCCCTTCGCCGTTATAAGACATGTTTACAAAACAGTCTACGTCTTGATGCGCCTTTAGGCGAGAATCCTCGAGCCGGCCACGGCGATCATCACGACATTGACCAGCGCTGCAAACATGATGAGCTGAAACGTGAGGCGTGCAGGCGGGCGGGTGAGCGCTAGCCGCACGCCAACGACAGCGATCACCGCGTTGAGGGCCAGGCCTATCCACTGGGCCAGTGAAATGTCACCGCCAGGGCCAAAGAATGCGACCGTTGCGCCGGCCATCAGCACGACGAAGGTAATAACGCCGGAGGCCCGAGCCCCCACGCGCTGAGGCAACCCCAGAATCCCTTCAGTACGGTCGACCTCGATATCGGGCATGGCGTTAGCGAAGTGTGCAGCGACTCCCAGCACGGCAGCCACGATAACGACCCAGGCAGCCGCCAGCGTGGGAACAGCAGAAGAGAGCGACACGATGACGGGCAGAATTCCGAATCCCACCATGTATGGCACGAAGGAGAGCGGTGTCGCCTTGGCGCCGAGGTTGTATGCCCAGCCACTGGCAATTCCAACAACTTGTGCCAGAAGCACCCATACTCCCAGCCATGCGCTGAGCCCCAGCGAGATCGCCACGCTCGCGAAGGCCACGTTGCGAACCAGAGTGGGGGAGAGGAGCCCGGTAGCGAGTGGCTTGTCGGAGCGTGAGGCGCGGGCGTCGCGTGCAGCATCGAGCCAGTCATTGGACAGGCCAATGGAGAACTGATTGGTCAGCATGGCGAGGGTCACGATTACGACCCGGTCAGAGGGCAACCCCGCGGTGAGCGCTAAAACGAGGGTGACTGCGGTCACGGCCAACGATGGCCCGGGATGCGTTGCGAAAAAGAGGTGTTTGACGTTCTGCATCCGGCCCATTCCGTCATGCTACAAGGGGCAAAAGACACTAGCGTTATCGCATGGCTACTAAGCGTGTCGTTGTAACCGGAGCGAGCTCCGGAATTGGGGAAGCTACCGCTCGTCGTTTTCGCGACCACGGTTGGGATGTGGTGGGCGTAGCGCGCCGTGCCGAGCGGTTGGCAGTGCTGGCAGCCGAGACCGGGGCCGACACCTTTGTGGCGGACATTACGAAACAGTCCGATGTCGATGCCCTGCGCGACTACCTTGCTCATTCGGGCCCCGTGCATGCCTTGGTCAATAATGCCGGCGGAGCCTATGGCGCCACCTCAGTAGAAGACAGCGACCCGGCTGACTGGCTGCGCATGTTTGACGTGAACGTCATCGGAGTGCAACGTGTGACGAGTGCACTGCTGCCTCTTCTGCGCCGGGGCGCTCTCGAGGTTGGCCACGCCGACATTCTTACCGTCACCTCGACCGCCGGATTAGTGCCGTATGAGGGTGGCGGCGGTTACAACGCCGCCAAGTTCGCGGCCCACGGCGTCGTGGGAGTCTTGCGTTTGGAGCTGGCGGGGGAGCCCATCCGCGTTATTGAAGTCGCACCGGGCATGGTTAAAACAGACGAGTTTGCGCTCAACCGTTTTGGTGGCGACGTGGGCAAGGTGGAGGCGATCTATAACGATGTTGTTGATCCGCTCACCGCCGCAGATATTGCTGAAACGATTGTGCATGCGTTGGAGCTTCCGGGTCACGTGAACCTCGACATGATTACGATTCGCCCGGTAGCGCAAGCAGCCCAACACAAGCTGGTGCGCGGGCCGCTCACACCGAGAGCTTCAGAATGACAATTGTTGCCGCCATCACCTTTACGGTCCTGAGCACGCTCCTGGCCATTTTTCAGTTGGCACTGGTTTTGGGAGCCCCGCTGGGCCGTTTTGTGTGGGGAGGCCAAAACGACGTTCTTCCCACTCGTCTGCGCCGCGGCAGCCTCTTCGCGATCCTGCTCTACATTGGCTTCTCGGTCATTGTGCTCGCGGCATCCGGGGCATTGAGCATTGCTGTTCTTGAGCCGGTCGGCGGTCTGCTGAGCTGGATGATTGTTGTTTACCTTGGATTTGGAGTCCTCATGAACGTTTTTTCTCGCAGTAAACCGGAGCGGTTTGTGATGACTCCGGTGACCTTGATTCTCACCGTGTGCGCGCTGATTGTTGCATTGGGCTGGACATGGACTCGCTGACCCGGCACACCGATTACGGTGCTCAAGGCCTCGACGAGGCAGACGTTAACAAAGATCCGATGGCGCAATTTGCGACGTGGCTTGAGGATGCGGAGCAGGCCGAGATCTTCGAGCCCAACGCCATGGTGATTTCCACGGTTGACCCGAGCGGTTACCCAACCTCCCGCACCGTTCTTCTCAAGGGCCTAGATTCTGAAGGCTTCGAGTTTGTCACCAACTACGAGTCCACCAAAGGCCGCGCGCTGTTGGCGAACCCTGCCGTGGCCCTGCTCTTTCCTTGGTACTCGCTGAAGCGTCAAGTCATGATTGTGGGCACGGCGGTGCCGACAGACGATTCCACGTCCGACGCCTACTTTGCAAGGCGGCCACAGGGGGCGCAGCTGGCAGCGTGGGCGAGCGACCAGTCCGAACCCATTGCTCGCCGAGAGATTTTGGATGAGCGCATGGCCGCCCTCGAGCAGCAGTACCCCGAAGGTTCTCCCGTGCCTCGGCCGGAGAAGTGGGGCGGTTTTCGCGTCATTCCCACGCGCATCGAATTTTGGCAGGGGCGCTCCAAGCGCTTCCATGACCGCATCCGGTTTTCGTCGCTGACGCCAGGCGGGTGGAAAATAGAACGACTGCAGCCGTAGGCTTGATGGCATGAAACAGCAACAACTATTCCATCCGTTAGAAGCACTCTCGCTCGACCAGCTGCGGAATCGTCAGAGCGCAAAATGGCGGCGGTATGGTCCAGAGGTTCTTCCCTTGTGGGTGGCGGAGATGGATGCGCCCTTGTCTCAACCTGTCGTTGACGCAGTAACACGCGCTATGGAAATGGGCGACACCGGTTACCCCGTCGGTGACGCTTACGGCAAAGCTTTTGCCGAATTTGCGCTCGAACGCTGGCACTGGCTCGTAGAACCCGTGGACACGTACCCGGTGATTGACGTGCTGACGGGCATCACAGACGTTATTGCGCAGATCTCGGGCAGCGATGTTCCGGTGGTCATTACTCCTCCGGTCTATGGGCCCTTCGAGATGTATGTCGGCCGCATGGGGCGCACCTTGCTCAATGCCGCGTTAACCCCGGAGGGTCGGCTGAACCCCTACACGCTTGAAGCCACGTTTGCCGCCATCAAAAAGGCCAACACTGGTGGAATCGTTTTGATTAGCAACCCTCACAACCCCACTGGCGTTTCTCACACGCGAGCAGAGCTTGCCATGCTGGCCGCTTTGGCATCACAGTATGGAATTCGGATCGTTTCCGACGAGATCCACGCCCCATTGCAAATGCCCGGCCATGAGTTCACTCCCATCCTGACCGTCGCCGGCGCGGAATCGGCCATTGTTGTCACCAGCGCATCCAAGTCTTTCAACCTCGCCGGGCTCAAAGCCGCACTTATTGTGGGTGGACCAGCTTCTCGAGCCGACCTGCACGCGCTGCGCGAGGGGCACACGCACGGTGCAAGCCATCTCGGCGTCATCGCTCACGCCGCTGCGTATCGCCACGGCGGTCCCTGGCTCGACGCTGTTATTGGTGATCTGGAGGCGAATCGGCATTTGCTCGGCGACTTGATTGCCAAGCACCTGCCCGGGGCGCACTACTTCATGCCTGAGTCGACATATCTCGCCTGGGTGGATTGCCGACCTCTCAACCTCGGCGGTGATCCCGCGCAGATTTTTGAAGAACAGGGCAAGGTCGCCTTCAGCCCGGGTTCATTCTTCGGGGCCGAGGGTGCGGGGCACGTGCGCATCAACTTTGCTACGAGCCCGGTGATCCTCAATGAGGCGCTGCATCGCGCTGGAAGCGTTCTGCGCTAGTCCTTCGACTCAGGATCTGAGGTGTGGGGCGTCGCGCGGCGCTGGCGAGCCAAGCGCACAAAGAACCGAGTGATTGCGGCAGCCACGAGGGCAAGCACTGCCAAGATTCCCAGCCACGGCAACAGGAATCCGAGAGTCACAACAAGCACGCTGCCAGCGTTGACGACGGAATTCCAGCCCTGCGTCAAGCCGTCCCAGAAGCTTTGCGACGTGGGCGCTGCGTCTGAGGTCGCAGTGACCGAAACAGAAAGCGTGGCCAAGTCAACCTGGTTGGAAAGAAAGTCTCGTTGAGAAACGAGGCTATCGAGCTCGGCCTGGCGCTGCGCGAGGGCGTTTTCCGCGGCGAGAAGATCTGCGGTGTTCGTCGCTTCTTCCATCAAAGCGGTGAGTCGGTCGATCGAGGTGCTGAGGCTCGCGATACGCGCTTCGACGTCGGTGACCTGCAAAGTGACATCGCTTTCGCTCTGAGTCGATGAGACGAAGGTGCCCAGGGCAAGAACTTTTGCGGTCGTGGCGTCTAACTTGTCGGCCGGTATGCGTAACGTGGCATACGCACTTTCGCTTTGGTAATCGCTGGCGGGGGAGTTGCTGCTGTCTTGCACGTACCCTCCGGCACCGGCGGCAATTCCGGCCAGTTCTGGGGCAACATCTAAGGGGTGCTCCACGGCCACAGCCACGGATGCGTTCTTGATTACGGAGCGAGACTGGTCGATCAACGAAGTTCCACTGGCATCGCTGACAACAGTGCCGTCAGCGTTCGCCTTCATGCCCTCGGAGGTGACCATCCCGGTGTCGACTCCATCGGCGGCGCCAACATATGTATCAGGCAGGCTTCCTGCGCCCGATGCGCAACCGGCGAGCATGAGTGTGGATACAAGCGCACCAAGGACAAGAAATCGTTTCATGAGACCACTGTAATTACTGCGAGGGGTTCTGGCAGGGAAACATTTGGCGAACGCTCAGATTGTCGTGAGCCAAGGGACGCGTTCCTCAGTACTGAATCGGAATGGGTTCCGTGTCAGGAATGGGGCTGAGATCGCGATTACGCAGGTCAGGGCTCCACGGTTTTGAGATAAGGGCAGCTATTGTTCCCGCTCCGGCGAACAAGGCAGCCACCACAATGGCCGCCGAAGGGCCGAAGGCGTCGATGGAGAGCCCGCCGATAGCGGAGCCCACCCCCACGCCAATGAGCTGACCACTGCCAATCCAGGCATAGGCCTCCGCAGTTTCACTGAACTTGAGGGTGGCCGAGACATTGGCAAACAAGACGGTGAGGGCCGGGGCGACACCGATTCCCGAGATAAACAGCGTGATTGAGAGCCACCAGAAGTCCGTGGAGAAAATAGCGACGATCATTCCGGCGGCAACCACAAACATGCGAATGGTGAGAGACCACGAACTTATTTCACGGTGACCGATGGCGAGACCACCGAACAGTGATCCCAGGGCAAAGATGCCCAGCACCCAGCCGGCGGTGGGTCCGCCGTTCCCGAAGACGGCAACGACCCCGGCCTCGACAGCAGCGAAGGAGGCGACAAGAAGAAGGCCTACGACTGTGCTGATGATGACGGTGGGGCGTTTGAGCACACCCCCAAAGCGGGTCTTA
>JBLHYZ010000045.1:0-7363 GCA_047631115.1 Alpinimonas sp.
CACGCCGCGCACAATTTCAACGACATCTGCAACAGCGTCTTTGCTGAGCAGCATGCCGCCGAGTGTGCTCTGCTCGGCGAGCAGGTCATGGGGAGGGGTTCGTTCGCCCTGCCATGTCTCGCGTGCTTCACCGGCGAGTCCTAAGCGTGCAATCGACACGAGTGTTCCCTTCTGTACGGCTCTCTAGTCAACCAACGAAACAGTCGCACGAACCCCTGACACGCAGACCGAGATGTCACGAAAAGCAGTCGTAACGTAACCATAGAAAGAGCGTCGGTTTCCTTCAAGTGGCCCTGTGGATAACTCTGTGCATGAATTTCTCGAAACGCCGATGGCTCTGTTCATAAGGTGTGGGCAACTATGTGAATAACTAATTTATTCATTCATATAAATTCTATTTGACCTGGGATTTTTTGTTCTGACCGATGTGCATAACAATTTCCTTCAAGTGTGTGTTTAAGCTTGGGGACATTAACGGCATCTGTGCACAACAGTGGGGGACAAGTTCTGGTGAACTCGGGGCATTCTGGCGGGAAAGCTTGACAAATAACGTCGGTTTCCCTCCAAGACAGGGGACAAAAAAGGGCGACGAGCCAAAGCCCGTCGCCCTTTTGAGGTGTCGTAAGACTACTTAGCAGAAACTACCTGCAGCGTAATCGTGGCAACAATGTTGTCACGAAGACGAATAGTGGCCTCGTGTTCACCCGTCAGCTTGATGGGTGCGACGATTTCAATCTTGCGCTTGTCGAGCTCGCCGAGTCCAGCGGCTGCAACAGCAGCAACAATGTGGTCAGTCTTGACGGAACCGAAAAGGCGGCCGTCTTGGCCCGTCTTGACAGCAAGCTTGACCTTGGTGCTTTCGAGCTTGGCTTTGAGGGCCTGAGCTTCTTCCAGCGTTGCGAGCTCACGGGCAATGCGAGCGTTGCGGATCTGTTCGACCTGCTTCTCGCCACCACGTGACCACGACACTGCGAGGCCCTGAGGAATAAGGAAGTTACGGGCGTAACCGTTCTTTACCTCAATGACATCACCAGCGGAACCGAGTCCGGAGACCTCGTTAGTAAGAATCAATTTTGACATGTGCGTTCTCCCTAGCGGCCCGAGCCGGCGTAAGGAAGCAATGCCATCTCGCGTGCGTTCTTAACTGCACGTGCGATGAGGCGTTGCTCCTGAACCGAAACACCGGTGATGCGACGGGCGCGGATCTTTCCACGCTCGGAAATGAACTTGCGAAGGGTTGCGACGTCTTTGTAGTCGATAACACCAACGCGGATGGACTTCGCGGGAGCAAGGGCTTTGGCGCCCTTTCCTCCGCGGAGAGGCTTGCGGCGATCGCCGCTCGACTTTCCAGCCATGATGACCTAACTTTCGTTAAATTGAATGAGACTCGACCAGCGGTCGAACCAAAGGGGATGCCCACCTTGAGGAGGCTTCTCTGCAAGAAATTCCCGAACGGAAACTTCTTAGAAGAAATTAGAAGGGCGTGTCGTCTGCGCTGACACCGGGGGTGTTCCAGGGGTCTGCCGCAGGTGCAGCTGGTGAACCCCAAGGCTCATCAGATGCTGCAGAGACCGCGGGGCGACCCGAGGATGAAGCGGCGGCGCGGGTGACCGTTGCCGTGGCGTACCGAAGCGAGGGACCAATCTCGTCCACTTCGAGTTCCATCGAAGTTCGCTTCTCGCCTTCCTTAGTTTCGTAAGAGCGCTGCTTGAGTCGACCGGTAACGATGACGCGAGAGCCCTTTGACAGGCTTCCGGCAACATGCTCGGCAAATTCACGCCAGACACTGGCACGGAGGAAGAGAGCCTCACCGTCTTTCCACTCGTTTGCTGCGCGATCGAAATTGCGCGGAGTAGAAGCGATGGTGAAGTTCGCTACAGCGAGCCCGTTCTGCGTATAACGCAGTTCGGGATCACTGGTGAGGTTACCCACCACGGTGATGACAGTTTCGCCAGCCATAAGACTTAGGCTTCCTTCGCGACCTTGGCCGGAGCAGCTGCCTTGCGGGCGGCCTTCTCTTCGGCAAGTTGTGCAGCGGCGGCAACCTGAGCGATTGCCTCCTCGGCGCGGAGAACCTTGGTACGCATAACTGCTTCGCTGAGGCTCAGCTGGCGGTCAAGCTCCACAGTGGCGGCAGAGTTCGACGTGAAGTTGACGACGGCATAAATGCCTTCGTTCTTCTTGTTGATCTCGTAGGCCATACGACGCTTTCCCCAGATGTCTACCTTTTCGATGGTTCCACCATCGTTACGGATGACATTAAGGAACTTGTCGAGGCTGGGAGCTACTGTGCGCTCATCGATCTCTGGATCGAGGATCACCATTAACTCGTACTGATGCATGACTAACCCACCTCCTTCGGACTAAACGGCTGCAGACGATCTGCAGCAGGAGGGTCTTGTGCATGTGTTGCTCGCGGAGGCCGAATAGTTTCGGCGCGCAGACAACTTTCCCAGACTACACGCTCGAGCGACTCGCCCACCACTCGAGAAGCCGATCAATGGCATCTTCGCGGGCTAAAGGCCCCTCGTCCAATCGCACATTCAGGAGAAAATCGTAGGCCTCGCCGATCACTCGGCTCGGGCCGATGCCCAAAATCGCCATGATGTCTTCCCCATTAAGGTCGGGGCGAACAGCCGCCATCTCCTCAGCCTCGGCCAAAACGGCAATTCTATTCTCCAGATCGTCATAAGCAAAGGACAGGCGATCACCCTTGCGCTTATTGCGGGTCGTGACATCCGCTCGGGTAAGAATGTGCAGACGTTCCAGTTGGTCACCGGCGTCTCGCACATACCGGCGCACAGCCGAATCTGTCCAGGCGCCCTCGGTGTAGCCAAAGAACCGCAGATGGAGCTCCACGAGCCGTGCCACGTTGACCGTCGTCTCTTTGTCAAAACGCAGCGCCTGCATTCGCTTGGCAGTGAGCTTTGAGCCAACGATGTCGTGATGATAAAAACTCACCACTCCGCCTGGTTCCAGTTTGCGGGTCGCTGGTTTGCCAATGTCGTGCATCAGCGCGGCAATACGCAATGTGAGGTCTGGTTCAGCGTCCGGGTTGCGAGACTTCTCCAGCTCAATTGCCTGATCCAACACGGTGAGCGTGTGTTCGAAAACATCCTTGTGGTGATGGTGCTCGTCGACCTCGAGGCGCAACGCCGGGATTTCGGGAATAACGAGATCCGCTACGCCGGTGCGACACAACAACTGGATGCCCGCTCGCGGAGAATCCGTTTTCAACAACTTGCACAACTCGTCATTCACGCGCTCGGCCGAAATCTTGGTGATGGAGGATGCTCGTTCCGCCATCGCCCACTCGGTCTCTTCTGTGAGCTCAAATCCCAGCTGCGAAACGAAGCGCGCGGCTCGCATCATGCGCAACGGGTCTTCGTCAAAAGAGATGGCCGGGGTCGTGGGCGCTTGCAGGCGTCGGGCCAGGAGATCTTCGATGCCCCCGAATGGATCTACGAGTTGCAGCTGGGGGAGCCGGACAGCCATAGCGTTGACCGTGAAGTCGCGGCGCGCTAAGTCATCTTCCAGACTCGAGCCGAAGGCCACCTCTGGTTTGCGGGTTTCCCCGTCATATTGATCAACCCGGTACGTCGTGATTTCCACCGTTTCGCCCGCGATGCGCGCACCAATAGTGCCAAATTGCCGGCCGATGTCCCAGTAGGTCTCAGAAAGCGGAACGACAACCGTCAGAATTTCGTCTGGTGTGGCGTTCGTCGTGAAATCTAAGTCATTCACAGTGCGACCAAGGAAAGCGTCCCGAACAGGGCCACCCACCAAGGACAGTTCATATCCCGCTTGTGCGAAGGCCACCGCCAACGTGGAGACGCTTGGCGTCTCGCTCAGGCGGCGAAGCGAGTCGAGGGCAGTGGCGGCGCTGTGCATTCCTGAGATTCTACGCGGAGCCGCAAGTCTGGCGAAGGCTAAACGCCTAGAATTACCTCATGTTGGCCGCCCACTTAAGACGTGCCTCGCGCGCGCTTGTGGGGCTCACGATGGTCGCAACCGTTGGTGCTGGCCTCTCCTTGGGCTCCGCTGGGGCATTCGACGCTTCTGTGAGCGCCGTCGAAAACGATCAAAATACTGTTCAAGTTCGTGTTTTCCCCACATCGGGTGGCGCCATCATTCCCGGCCAAGAGCTGGCCGTCACCGTCTCTCTCACGAATAATTCTTCCCTGGCAACGACACCAGGCGAGGTTGTTGTCACGACCGATTCCACAGTTTTAGAGAGTGCCTCCGCGCTCGACAACTGGTTTGCAAGATCCGAAGGTGAGCAGCAACCTGGCCGTTGGTTAGGGGTCATCGACGCCCCCGCCCTCGCCATTGGAGAGAGCGTCCAACTCACCGCAACACTTTCCTTGACGAATGCCTTTTATGGAAGCGATTGGGGGCCTCGTGGGTTAGCGGCGGACCTCGAGGTGAATGGCGATAGCGCGGGCTCTGGTCGCGGTGTTCTGATCTGGGCAGGTCCCGGTGAAACCCCTGTTGCCGACCTCGTGACGCTTTTACCTGTTGTCTCACCCGCTTCTGCTTCTGGGCTGTTGACGGCAGATGAACTCACCGTTTTGACCTCCCCTCAAGGTGTCTTGTCCAGCCAAGTGTCCGCCGCAACGGGCCGTAATGTCACGCTCGCCATAGATCCGCGCATTATCTCTTCCATCATTGCCCTGGGAAATGATGCCCCGGAAACAGCAACGGCGTGGCTTGCACGCCTGACGGCACTCCCTAACGAGAGTTTTGTACTGGCCTATGCCGACGCCGACGTTGCTCTCCAAGCGCAAGCGGGCGCCACCGTCCTCGCGACGGCCGGCTTCTCTGATCAGCCGCTCCTTACCTCGACTGGGGCTTCCCTTGCCTCAGTCAGCCCAACACCCAACACCTCACCGGCGCCGGCAACCGAGGCTTCCGAGAGCCCAACACCCAACGGGCTTCCTTCTCTTGCGGAGAGTTCCTGGGCTCCCACGTTGACGGGAATTGTGTGGCCGGCCGAAAATACCGTGATGTCCTCCGACATGGGGGTTCTTTTTACAAATGACACGCAGTTTGCCATTCTGTCCTCCACCAATGTCGCCTCGGGGGCAAACTCACCGGCCCACACGTCCGTTGACAGCAGGTCCACCCTCATTGCAAACGCAGGCCTCAGTCGTGCAATTCGCGCCGCGAGCTCAGCGCAGACCGACACTGAATGGGAAGAAAATTTCTCTTTCGCCTCGGCGTACCTCGCAACAACCGCACTTGACGCCGCGACCCAAAGGGTTGCCATAGCGTCTTTGTCACGCCACTCCTTGGGTGACGTTTCCGAGGGCCGATTGACGCAAACCCTCGACCGATTAGCTCAACTCGGGTGGGTTGACAACGGAACTCTCGGTTCGGTGGCGAACAGTGCCTCCGCCCCGCAAACAAGTGTTGTCGACAAGCCTGAGAGTGAAGACCGGGTGAAGGTTGCCCAGGGAATCATGGGGCGTCACCGCGCCCTGACCGGTTTTTCATCGGTGCTGACGACACCCTCCCTGTTGACGGATTCCACAACGCGCAACGAACTTGCTCTCCTCTCCATTGCCTGGCGTTCGAGCGAGGGTTGGCCCGGTGCGGTGAATTCGTATCTGCAGCAGACAACGGAAACACTGGACTCCATTCGCATCGTGCCCAGCAGTGAAATTCAAATGGTGGGAGGTCAGGTCAACATTCCTGTCACCATTGAGAATTCACTCGCGCTACCAGTAACGGTCTTGGTGAGAGCAACACCTTCCAATGCTCGCCTTACGGTGGACTCCGATGCCACCGTCGTTGTCCAAAGCAAGGCTCAGAGCAAGGCATTGGTGCCGGTCAAAGCGCGCGTTGGAAATGGCAGTGTCCTGTTGACTGTTTCCCTGTATTCACCCGACGGCGTCCCTGTCGGTGGCCCAGCTTCGCTGCCCGTCAACGTTCGTGCTGACTGGGAAAGTTGGGGCCTGGGTGGAGTAGGGGCCCTTTTTGTAGCTCTGCTGATTGTTGGAGTCGTTCGAACAGTTCGCAAACGCCAGCGTGAAGGCGCTCCACGTGGCTGAGGCCAAAAGATTGCCTTCCGTCGGCCGATCGAGCTTCCTCCTCGGATCAGGAACCCTTGTCTCCCGAGTGCTGGGTTTCGTTAAGACAATTATTCTGGCCCAAACGTTGGGAATTGTCGGCAGCGCAGGGGCAGACTCGTTTGCTGTTGCCAACCAGCTCCCGAGCAGCATTTATGTCATCATTGCTGGCGGCGTTCTGACCGCAACGCTCGTGCCGGCCATTGTGAAGTCGGCACTTCATCGGGATGGCGGCGTCGCATACATCAATAAGTTGATGACGATGGCGCTCGTCGTCCTTCTGGTTGTGACGCTCGTTGCCACTCTCGCGGCCCCGTGGCTTGTGGCGCTTTTTGCAGCGTCGTGGTCGACACAGCAGCTCGCCCTCGCCTCGGCCTTTGCATACTGGTGTCTTCCGCAAATCTTCTTCTACGGTCTTTACACCGTTCTGGGCGAAGTTTTGAATGCCCGCGGATCATTTGGTCCCTTCACGTGGGCTCCCGTGTTGAATAACATCGTGGCGCTCCTTGGAGTCATCGTGTTCATGGTCATTTTTGGCACGGACACCGGTGGGGAGCGATCCATCACGGACTGGACTCCCGGCATGGTGAACCTGCTGGCAGGGTCTGCAACCCTCGGAGTGGCCGCACAAGCTGTCATCCTGACTTATTTTTGGCGTCGTCTCGGATTAGGTTTTCGGCCTGACTTCGTGTGGAAGGGTGTCGGCCTTCGAGAAACCGGGCGCGTCGCGGGGTGGACCTTTGGCATCGTTCTGGTGACTCAATTGGGTGGGATTATCGAGACTAATGTCGTTTCGCAGGCATCGGGAGTGGGAGCGTCCGTCTTCACTCTGGCGACAGCGTGGCTTATTTTTATGCTCCCGCATTCGATCATTGCCGTGTCTTTGGGAACCGTGTATTTCACAAGAATGAGCGAGCACGCCGCCACTAAAAAACTCTCCGCAGTAGAGGCTGACACATCCGAAGCCTTGAGAAACATTGGCTTACTCATCGTTTGGGCGGCGGCCGGGCTGGCATGTGTGGCGTATCCCGTGTCTACCCTGTTCGCCGGCCAGGGCTTCTTTGCCATCAGTGGCCTAGCGAGCCTCATCCAGATTCTGGTGATTGGCCTTCCCGCGTTCAGTGCTCTCTATGTCATCTTCAGAGTTTTTCTGGCTCTCGGTCAGGCTCGCGTTCTTTTCAACTTGACCCTCCTGCAAGTTGGTCTTTTTTGCGCGCTGGCATTGGCCTCGTCACTCTTGCCGTTAGACATGATTGCTCAAGGCGTCGCAGGCAGCCTGACTCTCTCCATCC
>JBLHYZ010000046.1:0-7247 GCA_047631115.1 Alpinimonas sp.
CCTTGTGAGGCGCCTCACGTAAAACATCAACACCGTCACTCGTGCGCCGCTGCGCAACGATGTCGTTACCCACACTTCCCTTTGGAAAACGGATCACCGTTGGGGCATCGTTGATAGCCGTAGCTTCCGCTAGTTCCTCGCGCAAACGAGGAGCGTCACGTGGAGCCGCGATGCGAATGCCGGGCACGACCTGCAAGATGGAAAGGTCCCAGACACCGTGGTGACTTGGACCATCAGGCCCAGTTACTCCAGAGCGATCCAGAACAAAAGTTACTCCGGCCTTGTGCAGGCCGACATCCATCAGCACTTGGTCGAAGGCACGATTAATAAACGTAGCGTAGACAGCAACGACAGGATGCATTCCGCCAAAAGCAAGACCGGCTGCCGAGGTAACAGCGTGTTGCTCCGCAATTCCCACGTCAAGAACACGGTCAGGAAAGGCTTCGTGCAAACGATGTAAACCGGTGGGCCGGAGCATTGCTGCTGTAATACCCATGATGCGGGGGTCTTTCGACGCCAGGCGAACAAGTTCGTCCCCGAAGACATCGGTCCAGGCAACAGAGTTCGCTGACGAAATTGGCTCGCCCGTTTCGGCGTCAATCTTGCCCACGGCATGGAATTGATCCGCTACGTCAGCCCTGGCTGGTTCATAGCCCTTGCCTTTTTGGGTGATGGCGTGAACGATAACGGGCGCACCGTAGTTCTTGGCCTGACGCAGAGCGAGCTCCATGGCGTGCACGTCATGTCCATCAACAGGCCCAACGTACTTGATATCGAGGTTCGCGTAGAGCGCCTGATTGTTGGTGAATCGGCTGAGGAATCCTCTCATACCACCGCGAAAGCCCCGATAAAAGGCTCTGGCTGTGGGGCCAAGGCGATCAAAGACTTTGCGACTGCTGAAGTGCAAGTTTCGATATGCAGGTTTGGTGCGCACGCTGTCGAGATACCGAGCCATGCCGCCAATAGTTGGCGCATAGGAACGGCCGTTGTCGTTGACAATGATGACAAGATTGCGGCTGTTATCGTGCGAGATATTGTTGAGAGCTTCCCATGTCATTCCGCCGGTCAGGGCACCGTCACCGACGACGGCAACAACATGACGATCGCTTTGCCCCGTCATTGAGAATGCACGCGAAATGCCGTCCGCCCACGAAAGCGAGCTAGAGGCGTGAGAACTTTCCACGATGTCGTGAATTGACTCGGAACGCTGAGGATAGCCGGCGAGGCCACCCCTTTCCCTCAAGTGTGTGAAATCCTGACGTCCTGTGAGGATTTTGTGAACATACGACTGATGACCCGTATCAAACACAATCGCATCGCGAGGAGAATCGAAGACACGGTGAATAGCAATCGTCGTTTCAACGACACCGAGATTCGGCCCGAGGTGCCCTCCGGAGCGAGCTACCTCGCGAACCAAAAATTCACGAATTTCCCCTGCGAGGATAACAAGTTCAGCAGAGCTCAGGTCATCCAAATCCCGGGGACCCGATATGGAAGAAAGAATGGACATTAGATGAGTCTAGAACGATGAGAGAGGGTAAGTGCCCCACACCCGTGAACTACGCGACGAGAGAACGCAAGACATACTGCAGAATTCCACCGTTGCGGTAATAGTCGGCTTCGCCAGGTGTATCGATGCGCACGATGGCATCAAATTCCACCGTTGCCTTGCCCGTTGCCGAGTGCTCACTCGGAACCGCCGAGACTCGAACAGTCTTGGGAGTTGAGCCCGCGTTGAGCTCTTCAATACCTGAAATGCTCACAACCTCGGTACCGTCGAGTCCCAGGGTCGCCCACGTCTGGCCAGCGGGGAACTGGAGTGGGAGGACGCCCATTCCGATGAGGTTTGAGCGATGGATGCGCTCAAAGCTTTCGGTGATGACGGCACGCACACCCAGAAGGCTTGTGCCCTTGGCCGCCCAGTCACGTGAAGAACCGGACCCGTACTCCTTGCCGGCCAAAATGACGAGAGGAGTTCCCGCAGCCTGATACTTCTCACTGGCGTCATAAATGAACGCCTGTGGCGCTTCGGCAACAGTGAAGTCCCGCGTGTATCCACCCTCAACATCGTCGAGAAGTTGGTTGCGCAGACGGATGTTCGCAAACGTTCCGCGAATCATGACCTCGTGGTTACCGCGACGCGAACCGTAGGAGTTGTAGTCAGAACGTCCAACACCGTTGGCCTCAAGGTACTCGGCAGCAGGCGTTCCGGCCTTGATCGTTCCCGCAGGAGAAATATGGTCGGTCGTAATGGAGTCACCCAATGCCGCTAGGACGCGAGCACCAGAGATATCGGTTACTGCTGAGGGCGTCTTATTCATGCCCTCGAAGTAGGGCGGCTTGCGCACGTACGTGGAGTCTGCGTCCCAGGCAAAGGTCACGCCGGCGGGCGTGGGTAGGTTCTGCCAGCGCTCGTCCCCGTCAAACACGCCTGAATATTGGTGGGTGAACATTTCGGTGTCGATGGAAGAGGCAATGATGTTCTGTACCTCGTCGGCATTTGGCCAAATGTCAGCCAAGTAGACGGGCTGACCGTCGCTGCCGGCTCCCAAGGAATCGGTTTCAAAGTCAAAGTCCATTGTTCCGGCAAGTGCGTAAGCAATAACCAGAGGAGGCGATGCAAGGTAGTTCATTTTTACGTCGGGGTTGATGCGGCCCTCAAAGTTGCGGTTTCCCGACAAGACAGCCGTCACGGCGAGGTCATTCGACTGCACTGCTTGGGAAACCTCATCAATAATTGGACCCGAATTGCCGATGCACGTCATGCAGCCGTATCCAACTGAAAAAAAGCCGAGCTGTTCAAGGGATGTTGTGAGGCCTGACTTGTCGTAGTAATCGGTCACTACCTTGGAACCGGGCGACAGTGTTGTCTTTACCCACGGCTTTGTTTTCAGGCCCTTGTTGGCGGCATTGCGCGCCAACAAGCCAGCCGCCATCATGACGGAAGGGTTAGAGGTGTTCGTGCATGACGTAATCGCGGCGATGGCAACCGCACCGTTGGTGAGTTCGAAGGTTTCCTGGCCCGCAAGACTAATTGTGGCGGACTCGCCGGCACCATAGTTGTTGAGATCAGAGGCAAACTGGGACTTGGCCTTCGTTAGCTCAATTCGGTCCTGGGGCCGCTTTGGGCCGGAGATAGAGGGAACGACGGTAGCGAGATCAAGCTCAAGGTATTCACTGAACACTGGCTCGGCATCAACGTCGTGCCACAAACCTTGAACCTTTGCGTAAGCCTCAACCAGTGCCACTTGATCCTCGGAACGGCCCGTCAAGCGAAGGTAACCCAAGGTGACGTCGTCGATGGGGAACATCGCGGCTGTGGATCCAAACTCGGGACTCATGTTTCCGATGGTCGCGCGGTTTGCCAAGGGAACAGAGGCGACACCGGGTCCATAGAACTCCACGAATTTGCCAACCACACCGTGATGGCGCAATTTCTCAGTAATCGTGAGAACAACATCGGTTGCAGTCACACCCGTGGGGATCACACCCGAAAGCTTGAAGCCAACAACCTTGGGAATGAGCATAGAGACGGGCTGACCAAGCATTGCTGCCTCGGCCTCAATGCCACCGACACCCCAGCCAAGCACGCCGAGACCATTCACCATCGTCGTGTGGGAATCTGTTCCAACACACGTGTCGGGGTACGCCTGAAAAACGCCCTCAACCTCACGTGACATCGTGACGCGCGCTAGGTACTCAATATTTACTTGGTGAACGATTCCTGTTCCAGGAGGAACGACCTTGAAGTCGTTGAAGGCGCTTTGGCCCCAGCGGAGGAACTGATAACGCTCACTGTTGCGCTCATACTCAATTTCAACGTTGCGGGCAAGAGCGTCGGCGCTACCAAAAAGATCAGCTACAACGGAGTGATCAATGACCAACTCAGCGGGCGCAAGAGGATTGATTTTTGAAGGATCGCCACCCAACTCTGCAACTGCCTCTCGCATCGTCGCGAGGTCGACGATGCACGGAACTCCTGTGAAGTCCTGCATGATTACGCGGGCCGGGGTAAATTGAATTTCCGTATCGGGCTCAGCGGTGGGTACCCAGTTCCCAAGCGCGTCAATCTGCGCAGCAGTGACGTTTGCGCCATCTTCCGTGCGAAGAAGGTTTTCGAGCAAAACCTTGAGGCTAAAGGGGAGTTTCTCTGCACCCTTTACAGCGTCTAAGCGGAAGATTTCGTAGGACTTGCCTGCCACCTCGAGGGTGTTTTTAGCGCCAAAGCTATTTACTGCCGACACGGTGATACTCCTTCGTTGGTGCGGGATCCGCAATCCCTCTAGATTGCGAAAAAGTCTCTCGATATCAAGATATATCCTCGGGCGGTGTCAATGCACGTTCTCGCAGCATTCCACGAATAATTAACCAGGACGCGGCCAATACGGGAACATAAAGCGGAAGCCCTAGGGCAACCTTTACGATGCCGAGAGAGGCAATTTCGCCGGAAAGATACAGCGGAACTTCAACAATGAGTCGGGTAGCAAACATGACCACCCATAGAGCCGTAATACCCATGTAGACACGAAAGTGATGGCGATCCTTGCGCCACGAAGTGCCTGCGCTTTTAGCCACATTCACTACGACGCCAATAATTGGCCATCGCACAATGATGGAGAGCAGAAAAACTGCTCCGTAGACAGCATTGGTGACAATGCCAATGAGAAAATTATCCTCGGCTCGCCCCGTCATGACTGCTAAAACAGCCGAAACGACAACACCTCCAAGGCCTACAAGAGCCTGCGTGGGAGCTTGTCGTCGGATTAAACGCCATGTGGTAAAGAGAACAGAAGCACCGGCCGACACGTAAATGGCCAGCCAAGGGTCTAAAGACAATGCAAAAATAAGAACAAAGATAAGTCCAGGTAAGACGGTTTCAACAATCCCGTGAACACCACCCATGGCTTTGAGTAATGGGTGATTTCCGAAGTTCTGAGAGCCAGCACTGCCCTGGCCGTTCCGACCTTCATCGCCAGCGTTACGCCAGAGGTCGCCCAGATTGCTCAACGGGCTTGAGCCGATCCGCTCGCCTGAACGGGCACCTTCAAGGGCAACAGCTCCTTTGGCGGAAGGGGAGATTGTCCGCGGACAACGACGACACCGCGAAAAAGCTCCATCATTGCAGCACCCTGTTCTGGATCGGTCGCGGCTGGTCCAGCAATGACACCACGCAAGAACCAGCGGGGGCCGTCAACACCGATGAAACGAACATCTTGAAAGCCTGGTCCACCAGGTGTTGTGACAGCGACTTTACAACTTAACTCGGGTCCGAGGTCTCCATCAACCTTCGTGACGATTCCGCCTTGCTTCGAGACTTGCTCTTCTAATTGATCTCGAATGACGTTCCAGAGCCCTGCGTTTCGAGAAGCCGCGAAAGGTTGAATCTGAAGTGTGGAGCCGCGAAAGTCCATCGCCACTGCGACGACGCGACCGGTTCCCTCCTCGACTTCCAATCGAAGGTTGAGCCCTTCTCTTGGAACCAACTTAATGGCGCCCAAATCTACGTAGGGCCGAACGCCGCTCACTTCCACTTCGTCGAAAGGACCCATGGTTTCCCGGTCGAGGGGTGCATTCTTTGGCGTGACGTCGTTCATTAGGAATCCTTCATTATCGGCGCCATCGGGCTAACACCTGTTGAGCCGAAACCTGAGGTTCCACGATCACTCTCTGGAAGGCGCTCTACTGGGACAAAATTTACCGCCGAAAAGGGGAGAACAACCATTTGAGCTATTCGATCACCCCTATTTACGACGAAAGACTCTACTGAATCTGTGTTCAGCAACGTCACCATTATTTCCCCACGGTATCCAGCGTCAACGGTCCCAGGAGAATTCACAATCGTAATACCGTGACGTGCTGCCAAACCGCTGCGTGGAACTATAAAGGCGACATAGCCACGAGGAAGGGCAATTGACACCCCCGTCGCCACTGTTCTACGCTCGCCAGGAAGCAGAACAAACTCTTCACCTGACGACAAATCGGCGCCTGCATCACCGGGATGAGCCACAGCGGGAAGTGATGGGGACACAATCAATACATCGACAGAATCAGACACAGGTCGAGGGTAGCCCAGAAAGTCTGGTGAGATAGAGACATGACGACGTATCGCGAGGTAATGAGACCCGCATCTTGGATCTACATTGCTGCACTCTTAATCATTCCCGCAATCATTTTGGTCCTCGCACCGATCAACATGTTATTGGGAATAATTTTATCTCTCACCATTTACGCAGCAATTGTTGTTCTCTTGGTCGTCAAAGCGCCAAGCATCGAGCTCACCGAGACCACGCTTCGAGTTGGTAAAGCAAATATTTTGCGATCAGAACTCGGTGCAGCCAGCGCGTTCTCCGGGACCTACGCCGTAGAACAACGTGGAACGAAGCTGGACGGCCGTGCGTGGCTCATGTTCACCGGCTGGGTGGATCCTGTCGTTCGAATCGACATCATCGACCCGCTCGACCCCGTGCCTTACTGGCTCATTTCAACACGTCACCCGGAGAAGTTCGTTGCCGCGCTTCGGGCGCGGATCTGATCCACCAGGCAAAAGTAAGCCAGCTCACGCCACAAAAAAAGTTTGCCCCATCCAATCAGGATGAGGCAAACTGTTAATTTCCCCGCAATGATGCAGGGGATTACCACTCGCTACGAAGCGCACTCAATGCAGACTGCTCCAAGCTTTTCTTCATGGTCAATTTGCGATCGGTGTTTGACCAAGAAACAACTCACGCAGGTGAACTCGTCTTCTTGCGGGGGAAGCACCACGACGTCAAGTTCTAAGTCCGAAAGATCGCCTCCGCCGAGGTCAAAACCTCCGGGATTGTCTGCGTCTTCTCCATCCACATGACCAGAAAGCTTGTCGGGGACGCGCTCTTTGAGAGCCTCAATGGAGTCTGTATCGTCTTCCGTTTTACGAGGTGCGTCGTAATCTGTCGCCATTGTGCTTTTCCAAATCTTTTCACGCGGCCTTACATGACCGCCAGCGCCGATAGCTTGCCGTATTTCTTCAGAAATAGCAAAAGCGATTAGCGTCGTGTTGTCAAGATTCCTCCAAGATATGGCCGCACACGGCTTTTATCTTTGCGGCACGCCATTGCCGATACGTGCTAATTGCGGCGAATCATGGAAAAATTCAGCTAACGCTAGATATTTCGAGGAGTGCCGCTATGCGCGAACTAAAAATCAATATCGTTGACAATTCAACGTTGATTGTTTCGCACCCCGACGGCGAAGAGTTTCGAGTCGTTGTC
>JBLHYZ010000047.1:0-7192 GCA_047631115.1 Alpinimonas sp.
TTGGACTTCGCCGGGGTCGCATTAATGCCGAACACCTTCGCGTAGGAGAGGCAGTCGACTTCTGGCGCGTCGAGCGAGTAGACCACGGCTCTTTCCTTCGCCTCCGAGCGGAGATGAAATTGCCCGGCCTTGCATGGCTTGAACTCTCGGCAACGCCAAACGAGTCCGGTGACGGCTCGCATTACAAGCAACGAGCCATCTTTTTTCCCAAAGGATTAAGCGGTCGTCTTTACTGGTTTTCGATTTTGCCCTTCCACGGGATTATCTTCAAGGGCATGGCTAAAAGCATCACGGCTGCCGCTGTTAAGCAGGCTCAAAACTCTCGGGCGGCATAGGGGTTGTTCATAGCACCCGCATAGGGTGCACCTCCAGAGTGTTTCTATCGGCCACAACGGTCGAACAGATCTTTCACAGATCTTTTCGAGACATGAAGGGGGCATGAAAATGCCAAAGAAAAATAAAATCGTCCGGAACGTCGTCGACGGTGAAGAAACTAACGGCGTCGATGTCGCCTCCGCAAAGGGCGCTTACGACCGACGTCTTGGAACAGGCGCCATCATCGGCATCTCCGCTGCTGGGGTTGCACTCCTCGCCGGAGTTTTTGGTGGTGGAATTGCACTCGGTGCGACAGCAACCGGTCATGGTCCAGCAGGTATTTCACACGAGATGACCGAGGCTGGTGGGCCCATGCCTGGTGGCAAGATGCGTGGTGGCGAGATGCTGGGCGGACCAGGCAAGGACCAGTCTCATGGGCCGCGCCAAAATTCGGGCGTGAACGGACCGATGAACGGACACGACGTCGAGCAGCGTCAAGCAAACGGCATGAACACTGGTCCAGAGCGCGCTCCCGGCTCCGAATCATCGGATGCCCCTACAGTGGCACCTCCGCCCGCCGGCTAGTTCCATCGCAGCTCCGTATTCCGCGCGCCAGCCTTTGCTTTCGGCTGGCGCGCGTTTTTTTGCCATGGTCCGCAAACATCGTCACGTCTTCCTCAGCGTGGGCTGGACGGCGGGAATAGTCTTGGAGAGGTGGGTGTTGTAGCGCTCAAAGGAAGGCACGCTGATGACGGCAGCAACAGAATCAACAGTAGTTCTCGATATAGAGGGGATGACGTGTTCAAGTTGCGTAGCCCGGGTTGAGAAGAGTCTCTCGCAACTCCCCGGGGTCACTGCGGCCGTCAACCTTGCGACCAATTCGGCGCGAGTCGACTTTCCGGCCTCCCTAACGACGGATGATCTTCTCGCCGCCGTCGCCAAAACGGGTTACAGCGCACACATTCCTGTTCCGCGTTCCAAGCGTGATGAGATTCAGCATAATCACGATGCCACTGCGGGCCCAACGCCTGTCTCACGGCGGCTCACGGTGGCAGCTGCTCTCACAATTCCCATCATTACTCTGGCAATGGTTCCAGCATGGCAGTTTGATTACTGGCAATGGGTTTCTCTTGTACTTGCCACTCCCGTTGTCTTTTGGGCGGGTTGGCTCTTTCACCGCGCGACTTTCATCAATCTGCGCCATGGCGCTCTCACCATGGACACCCTCATCACGATGGGCACCTTTGCTGCCTACGGATGGTCTGTCTTCGCGCTATTTTTTGGCATGGCTGGCGAGATTGGCATGCGTCACAGCCTTGAGCTTTTTGCGTGGCAGCAGGATCCCACTGGCAATATTTATCTAGAAGCCGCTGCTGGCGTCACGACGTTCTTGTTGCTTGGACGTTACCTTGAGGAACGCTCAAAGCGCAGTGCCGGAGAGGCCTTGCGGGCCCTGGCGGCACTCGGCGCCCACGAGGTCTCTGTTCTTCGCGACGGGATGGAGTCTCGCATCCCCATAGAAGAGTTGCAGGTGGGTGAGGTCTTTGTGGTGCGCCCCGGCGAGGTTATCGCGACCGATGGCACTGTCGTTAGTGGCAGCGCTGCTGTCGATGAAAGTGCGCTAACGGGGGAGTCTGTACCTGTTGAAGCCCAAGCGAATTCCGAGGTAACCGGAGCGACAATCGCCCTGGACGGACGCCTCGTCGTCATGGCAACCCGCGTTGGCGAGAATACTCGCATGGCGCAGCTCGCAAAACTGGTTGAGGATGCTCAGCTGCATAAGGCAGGAGTTCAACGCCTAGCAGACAAGATTTCGGCAATATTCGTGCCGATCGTCATCGTCATAGCGTTGGTAACTTTGGCTGGGTGGCTTCTTTTGGGGCAACCTTTGGCTGGGGGGTTTACTGCTGCTGTAGCGGTTCTCGTGATTGCTTGCCCCTGCGCCTTGGGCTTGGCGACACCGGTCGCCCTTCTTGTGGGAACAGGCCGCGCTGCTCAAATGGGAATTATTATTTCGGGGCCGGAAGCGATAGAAAGTTCTGCGCGCATCGACACCATCGTGCTGGATAAGACGGGAACTGTCACTAGTGGTCACATGAGTGTTGCGGAGATTCGTGTCGCCGTTGGTACCGAACAAAGCGAAGCCATTCAGCGGGTGGGTGCGCTTGAACGTCTCTCAGAACACCCGATTGCCAGGGCAATAGCGCGAGAGGCTGACCGTCAGGAAATAACAAACCACAGCCTTGTCGTCGGTTTTCGTTCCACTGCGGGCGAGGGCGTCTTTGGCACCGTTGGTGGGGTGGATGTCTGGGTCGGCACAGAGCAGTGGATGGAACGCAACGATCTCGTCCTCACAGCGGATCAGCGGAGGTTCATGGCGTCAACCCATGCTGGGGGAGGCACTGCTGTGTTTGCCGGATGGACCGGTTGCGCTCGCGCCATTTTTGCTGTCACCGACACGATAAGAGAGGACTCGGCGGCGGCAATTGCCCGGCTTAACGCCATGGGGCTCCAGACCATTCTTTTAACCGGTGATCACGAGGAAGTTGCCCGGACGGTTGCCCAACAGGTTGGTATCTCTCAGGTGATTGCTGGCGCTAGCCCGGAGCGAAAGGTTGAGGTTATTCACGACTTGATGGCGCAAGGTCACCGCGTGGCCATGGTGGGCGACGGGGTGAATGATGCCGCGGCCCTGGCTCAGTCAAACCTCGGCCTTGCCATGGGAACAGGCACGGACGTGGCGATTGCCGCCAGTGACATCACCCTCATTCGCGGAAATCTTTCGGCGGCGACAGATGCCCTTCGGCTCTCTCGGCGCACTCTCGGAATCATTCGCGGAAATCTTTTTTGGGCTTTTGCTTACAACGTCGCTGCTATACCGTTGGCGGCGCTCGGGTTCCTCAACCCAATGCTTGCGGGGGCCGCGATGGCGTTCTCCAGTCTTTTCGTGGTGCTCAATTCTCTGCGCCTCCGAGGTTTTAAGGCATAGTTCCACGCCACGGATGAATACGCGGCCTCTGCTCAGAAATGAAGAGTAGTCTTTTTTTAGTCCTTTTACGTATCTCGCAAGCGGCACCTCCACCACGCGACTGAAAAGTCGATTAAATTTTGAGAAATGGCGATATGACTCTTCAGAGTGCAACTCTTGGCCCGATCCGAAACACGATCACCCGTGATCCCAATGCCCCCTCGATAGTCAACAGCTACAGCGTTTTGCTCACGTCGGTGAAAGAGGCAGGGCTCCTTCGAAGGACCCGTGGCTTCTACGTCGGACTTTTTTCCATTCTCGTCGTTGCCCTAGGTGGCCTCACCGCGGGGTTCATCATGATTGGTGCTTCGTGGTTCCAGCTGATTATTGCTGCCGGCTTGGGAATCCTCTTGACGCAGTTTGCTTTCATCACCCACGAAGCATCACATCGTCAAGTCTTCGACTCTGGTCGTGCCAATGACCTCATTGGCCGTTTTCTTGCGGCCGGCGTTGTAGGGATCAGCTATGCCTGGTGGATGACGAAGCACACCCGTCATCACGCTAACCCCAATACTCGTGGCAAAGACCCCGACATCGAATTCGACACCATAGCGTTCCTCGAAGAAGACGCTGCTAAGCAGCGCGGACTCATGCGGTGGATCACGCAACGCCAGGGCTACCTTTTCTTCCCTTTGCTCACGCTCGAAGGTCTGAACCTGCATTTCTTGTCTATCCGGACCCTCTTTGCAAAGAAGGTACGCATCCCGGGTCGCGCGCTTGAGCTGTCCCTCATCGGTGTCCGTCTGACCGCCTATCTAGCCGTGCTGTTCTTGATGCTTCCCCTTGGCATGGCGTTCGCCTTCTTGGGCGTGCAGCTCGCCGTTTTCGGTGTGTACATGGGTGCATCTTTCGCCCCAAACCACAAGGGCATGCCCATCATCGATAAAGATGCCAAGGTCGACTTCTTGAGCAAGCAGGTTCTCACGTCACGTAACATCCGTGGACGAGGAATGGCCACCTTCATGGGCGGGCTCAACTACCAGATTGAGCACCACCTCTTTCCTAACATGCCTCGCCCGCACCTGGCACGGGCCCGTGAAATGGTCATAGCTCACTGCGAGGCTCAGAACATTAAGTACACGGAGACCACCCTTATGCGCTCCTATGGCATCGTCGTTCAGTACCTCAACAGAGTTGGGCTCGCAGCACGCGACCCCTTCGATTGCCCTGAGGCGTCGCGATACCGACGACCATAGCTTTTTGCGCCCGCAGAGGCAGGCGCAGAAAACTGGTGAATGTCTCGTTTTAAGAAGGTCGTCCTCGCAATACCGCTCGCAAGAGTACGTATCGCGGGGGCGATTTTTTTATGGTGGCCGGGGCGGCGTGTAGAGCTAATACCCAGCAATTCTCGATAGGATCCAAACACAATGAGCTCTCAGCACGCACGCCAGCCCGACATGATTCGTCCGGGCATCGTCCCCGGAATCTTGGGTGTGACGGCAGTATTCATCGGCATGGTTGTCATGGGCAGTGAATGGTTCCTCACCGTACTTTTTGCCGTCAGTATTTTGGCCGCCATTATGTGTGTTTTTGCCATTCAAGCGCACAACCCTAAAACGGCAGTTTTCATCCCGCTCTTTGCGATTGTTGCAGTCGTTTTTAACCCCATTGTGCGTGTCAGCGACGGCTTTGCCGGGCAGCCCTGGTTACTAGGGCAAGCGGCTGCGGCCGCAGTTTTCTTTCTTGGCGGCTTCATGATCAAGACACCCGCTCCCAAGGGCTAGAATAGGGGCGTACCAGAACCACGTTTATTTACGTCGCCCCCACTTTATGTGAGTTGCGCAACGTCAGTGGGTTGGTGCATAGAAGGCATCGTTGGGGCGACTAGTCCGGACGATGCTGTCGCAGATAAACAGGAGATCACGTGGCTCGCATCGGTACTCGCCGCAACGCCCTCGACAACTCGGGGCTCATCCCCATTCTCGCGCGTAAGGTGCGCGAAGTTGAGGCGAAGGCCCAGACGGGCAAGAAAGTTGGCCCCACCAACCGCACAAAGTTCCAGGTCATCGCTTTTCTCGTGCGTGAAGAACGGGCGAGGGTCAAAGGCGACACCGAACTCACCGACTCTGCGCGGGCCGAACAGATGAAGCGCCTTGACGGCGTGGCCACCATTTTGGCCAAGACCGCAGGCCGCGACACTTCTCTCATCAGCTTGCTTGAAGAAGATCACGCGACGTCCTCCGTGGCGCAGAAGATGCGTCGAGACTGGCTCGTCGAATCGGGAACGGTTGTCGCGCCCGAGGACCTGATCATTACGACCGAAGCACACGTCCCTAAAGTGGCCCACAAGCTTTCTCCCGAACTGGCTGTGAAGCAAGTTCTGCCTATTTCGGTCAAAGCGCGTTTGCGTTCGATGCCTTTTCTCCAGCCAGATTTTGCGGCCCCACAGGCATCTGCTGTCCCTATGGTGAGGCTCTCCAACTGGGAACTTTTGGGCCCGCTGTTTAAATCATTTGAGACGGGCGCGGGTGGCGGTGCCGCGTGCATGCCCATGCCCCCTGTTCCGAAGCTCGATCGTTTCTCGCCCAAGGGGCGCGAGCTCATGCCTCATCAGGTTCGTTTTATCGAAAGTGTGCGTGCAGGTCACCGCACATTCCTTCTCGCTGATGAGCCAGGCCTCGGCAAGACCGCCCAGAGTCTCATCGCCGCCTCTGTGGCGGGGGCATTCCCGCTTCTCGCTGTCGTGCCCAACGTCGTGAAAATGAACTGGGCGCGCGAGGTTGAGCGCTGGATTCCTGGTCGTCGTGCCACGGTCATCCACGGTGATGGTCAAGACGTCGATGCTTTTGCCGACGTGATCATCGTGAACTACGAAGTTATCGATCGCCACCTCTCCTGGATTGGTGAGATGGGCTTCAAAGGCATGGTTGTTGATGAGGCTCACTTCATCAAGAACTTGACGTCTCAGCGATCGAAGAATGTTCTCGCTCTGGCGGACCGCATCGTTGCAGGATCTCCCGGGCACAACCCCCTCCGCATCGCGTTGACAGGTACGCCACTCATTAATGACATTGATGACTTTCGAGCCATCTGGCAGTTCTTAGGTTGGATCGATGGCGATAAGCCTTCGTCTGAGCTGTTGGCAAAACTAGAATCTGCCGGGATGACCCCTGCAGACAAAGGCTTCTACGCCTCCGCCCGCGAGACCGTGATTGATCTTGGAATTGTGCGTCGCAAGAAGATTGACGTCGCTAAAGACCTGCCTGCCAAGCGCGTGGTCGACCTGCCTGTTGAACTCGATGACGAGTTGGGCAGCTCTATCCGGGCCGCCGAAGAAGAACTGGCGAAGCGCCTGCTGGAGAAGTACAACCGAATGGGGCTCGCCGGCGGATTCCGCGGTTCCTCCGCAGATCTCATCCGCCTCGTGGCTCAAAATGAGCTTGACGAGTCCAAGGGTGCGAAGACCGGTGAAAACGTCTTCACCATGGTGCGCAAGATTGGTCAAGCAAAAGCAGGGCTAGCCTCTGACTACGCGGCGCAACTCGCACGCTCGGTGGGCAAGGTTGTTTTCTTCGCCAAACACATTGATGTCATGGACCGCGCAGAGCGTGCGTTCACTGCACAAGGAATCAAGCACGTCTCCATTCGTGGCGACCAGACGACACCTGCCCGCCAGCTTGCGATTGACGCGTTCAACAAGGATGAGACCGTTCAAATCGCGGTCTGTTCATTGACCGCGGCTGGCGTGGGGCTCAACCTTCAGGCTTCTTCAAACGTTGTGCTGGCCGAGTTGTCGTGGACCTCGGCAGAGCAGACGCAGGCCATAGACCGAGTGCACCGCATTGGTCAAGAAATGCCCGTAACTGCTTGGCGCATTATTGCCGCGCAGACGATTGACGCGAAGATTGC
>JBLHYZ010000048.1:0-7171 GCA_047631115.1 Alpinimonas sp.
CGGACCCCATGAAGATTAGCCAATTTCTCGAGAAGCCGACCAACCCCATCGGGTTGCTTGACGCCCCGCACGAGGTGCTGGCCTCGATGGGCAACTACGTTTTTGACACGGACGCTCTGATTGCGGCAGTGGAAGCCGATGGCGAGCGCGCAGAATCAGCCCATGACATGGGCGGCGACATCATTCCCTATTTTGTCGAACGCGGCGAAGCTGGTGTCTACGATTTTCAGCGCAACACTGTTCCCGGCTCAACCGTTCGTGATCGCTACTACTGGAGGGACGTGGGAACGATTGACTCGTTCTATGACGCGCACCAGGATCTCATTTCGGCCCTTCCCGTTTTTAACCTGTACAACAGCGACTGGCCGATTTACTCGATGCAAGTGAATTCGCCACCGGCGAAGTTCGTTCGCGATAGTTCTGGAAGCCTCGGCGCAACGATAGATTCCATCGTTTCGTTGGGGTCATTGATTTCTGGATCTCACATTGAGCGAAGCGTCCTGGGCCCGTGGACCAGGTTGCACTCTCAATGCAAGGTCGTCGATTCGGTGCTCTTTGACCATGTGGAAGTTGGAAAGGGCGCCGTCGTCATTCGGGCTATTCTCGACAAAGAGGTTGTGGTCGCCCCCGGTGCCACAATTGGCGTGGATGCAGACCGCGACAGAGCGCGCGGGTTTACTGTCACGGACTCCGGCATCACTGTTGTCGGAAAGGGAGTGTTGGTCGAGCCATGAGTTATGTAGCCACCACCACGAGCCCCATTCGCGTACTTCGTTCTCAGCGTCTGCTGGTTGTCCTCGACGTAGATTCAACGCTCATTGAAAATGAGGTCATTGAGCTTCTTGCGGCCGAAGCCGGCTCGCTCGAACTCGTCGCTGAGGTAACCGAACGGGCTATGCGGGGCGAACTCGATTTCGCCCAGAGTCTTCGAGAACGCGTTGCGACGCTAGCGGGGCTTCCTGAAAGTGTCTTTGATACGGTTCGCGCACGCATTCGTGTTACCCAGGGTGTTCCGGAGCTCATCGCTGGCGTTAAGGCAGCTAGGGGTCACGTTGGCGTGGTTTCAGGTGGATTCCACGAGTTGCTCGATCCGCTTGCATCTGACCTGGGTCTTGATTTTTGGAAGGCTAACCGCCTGGGTGTTGTCGACGGACACCTGACGGGTCTCGTTGTGGGCGAGATCGTTGACGGTGCTGCAAAAGCCACGGCACTCACAGCGTGGGCTCTGCAGACGCAGACCTCGTTGAACGATACTGTTGCGATCGGTGACGGTGCAAATGACCTGGCGATGATGGCTGTTGCTGGCCTCTCCATCGCGTTTTGCGCCAAGCCCATCGTTCAAGAGCAGGCAAACGTCGCACTGAACGAGCGTGACCTGGCTAAAGCGTTGGAGATCATCGGCCTCGGCTAGGCGCCCCCGGCGAGGAACAATCCTCAATGAATTAGTGACCCATTCCGAGACCACCGTCGACGGGGATGATGGCCCCCGAAATGTATCCGGCATCATCGGAGGCCAGCCAAGCGACGACCTTTGCCACCTCAGACGGGGTGGCAAAACGGTTTGCAGGAATGTTGCGTTTGTACGCTGCCTGCTGTTCCTCTGGCAGTGCTGCCGTCATATCCGTCTCGATAAAACCAGGCGCAACGACGTTGGCGGTGATTCCGCGTGAACCTAGTTCCCGAGTGAGAGAACGGGCCATGCCTACGAGGGCGCTCTTCGAAGCCGAGTAATTGACCTGACCAGCGGATCCATAAAGACCGACCACGCTGGAAATCAAAATGATGCGACCAAAGCGCGCCTTCAGCATGCCTTTTGTGGCACGTTTGACGACTTTAAAGGCGCCGCCCAGGTTCGTCGCGACCACGGAATCGAAGTCTTCGTCGCTCATGCGCATCACGAGAGTGTCACGAGTGATGCCGGCGTTTGCAACAACAACCTCTACGGGGCCCAGCTCGGCTTCGACGACGGCGTAGGCGGCGTCTAAGGAGGCTCCATCTGTGACGTCGGCGATAACGGTCAGCGCACCGGCAGGGCCTTCTCCAGATCGTGCCGTGACAGCCACGCGGTGACCCTGGGCGACGAATTCCTCCGCCAAGGCGAAGCCAATTCCACGATTGCCACCTGTAATCAGAACGGTACGAGCAGTCACTTTTCCTCCAGCCGGATGCGCTTCACGCGCTTTGAGCGAAATCACGGGCACATCAGGGAAAACGGGGTCCTCCCTAGATGCGCACAGTAGAGCCTAGCCGTAGGCTTAACCCCTAACCGTTCTCTAAGGACACAGGTCAAGATGAAGAAAGTACAGCAGACCGCCACGTCTCTCCCCGCGTCGCCTGATCACGAGCGTCACGTTCGCATGATCAAGTACTCGGTTGCAATGGGTATTCGCATGGTGTGCATCGTCATGCTTCTTTTCGTGCAGGGATGGTGGCTGATTTTGTGCGCTGCCGGAGCGATTGTCCTCCCCTATTTTGCTGTCGTGATTGCCAACGTGGCTGTTGCTCCGAAGCGTTCCGCTGTGGTTCGCCCCGGGTCTATTGTTTTGCTCGATCCCGTCGCGCAGTACCAAGGCGGGAACGACTCGCGTTCGTGATATCTCTGGCTCCTCACGATGTTCAGTGTTCCCGTGCTGAGTGTCGAAATACCGCCACGTCACAGGTGGTGTGGCGCAATCCCAAAATTCATGCTGCCGATCGCCGCAAAATTTGGTTGGCGTGCAAAGATCACGAACAATTCCTTTTCGAGTTTCTGACGTCACGGTCTTTTCCTGCCGCCATTGAAGCTTTGGACGATGCTCCGTGAACGCGCCATGGCTCAAGCTGGTATTTACGCGCCGATGGTTGGCCTATCTGCTGATCACCGTCCTTTTTGCAATTGCCTGTGGCGGGCTAGGGATGTGGCAGTTTGCGCGCCGGGATGAAGCTCGCGTAGAAATATCTCGTATCCTCACGAACTTTGACTCCTCTCCGGTTCTTCTGACTGAAGCCCTCCCCGCGCTCGATTCTTTTAATCCAGATGAGAAGTGGCTGCCCGTCACCATGACCGGCACCTACGTCGCGGAGGACGAAATGCTCGTTCGAGGTCGCCCACGTGACGGTGCTCCAGGGTTTGAAGTCCTCACGCCCCTGCTGTTGCCTTCGGGTGATGTCTTCATCGTTGACCGGGGATGGCTTCCAACAGGAGAATCTCAGGATGCCCCCGATCACATTCCTGCGGCACCAGAGGGCGAAGTCACCGTTGTCGCACGCCTCAAACCAGGTGAACCCAGCATCGTGGGCCGTGGTGCCATTGCCGGACAAGTAGCCACCATAGAATTGCCGCTGATTGCCGACATGCTGGGCCAGCCCGTTTACACATCGGCCTACGGTGTCATGAAATCAGAGTCACCGGAGTCCGCCGAGGCACCCCCGGCAGCTGTTCAACGCCCTCAACTTGATGAGGGCCCTCACCTGAGTTACGCGTTCCAATGGATTCTTTTTGCCATCATGGGTTTTTTGGGCCTGGGCTGGGCCATTAGAAATGAGTGGCGCATTCGCAATGCAGATGACCCCAAAGAGATCGCACGCAACGAGGGAGTCAAGGCCAAGAAAGCCCTTCGCCGCCCGTCGGATGCAGATGTTGAAGACGACCTGATAGATCAGTTGCGCTAGCGGCCTATTCGAGCCCAATGAGGTCGAAGTAGTCCTTGTTCCAGTGATCTTCAACGCCGTCCGGCAGAATCAGGACACGCTCGGGGTTGAGCGCCTCAACGGCACCCTCATCGTGGCTGACGAGGACGACGGCACCCTTGTACGAAGCTAATGCGCCCAGAATCTCCTCGCGGCTAACGGGATCCAAGTTGTTTGTGGGCTCATCGAGAAGCAACAGGTTAGCGCTTGAAACAACGAGCATCGCTAAGGCGAGACGAGTTTTTTCTCCACCCGAAAGAACCCCAGCAGGCTTATTGGCATCGTCGCCGGTGAAGAGGAATGAACCCAAAACGCGGCGTGCTTCCATCTCGGTGAGGTGCGGTGATGCGCTAACCATGTTCTCCAACACGGATCGCTTGACATCCAAAGTTTCGTGCTCTTGGGCGTAATAACCGATTTTCAAACCAAAGCCGGGGATGAGCTCACCAGTGTCGGGCGTGTCTACTCCGGCGAGAATTCGCAGCAGTGTCGTCTTGCCGGCACCGTTGAATCCCAAAATAACCACCTTGGAACCGCGGTCAATTGCAAGGTCGACGGCGGTAAAGATTTCGAGTGATCCGTAGCTGCGGGAAAGATCCGTGGCCATGAGCGGCGTCTTTCCACACGGGGCAGGGTCTGGGAAGCGCAGCTTGGCGACGCGGTCGGTGGCGCGAACGTCATCCAGGCCGGCCATCAGAGTTTCGGCGCGCTTAACCATCTGCTTCGCAGCGACGGCACCGGAGGCACGAGCACCCATTTTGGCAGCCTGTGTCTGGAGTGTCGTGGCCTGGCGTTCAGCGTTGGTCCGCTCGCGCTTTCGACGCTGTTCGTCGGTTTCGCGCTGGCGTTGGTAGTTCTTCCAGTTCATGTTGTAGATGTCGATGGCCTGGCGGTTTGCATCCAGATAGAAGACGCGGTTCACGGTATCGCCAACCAGTTCTACATCGTGGCTAATCACAATCAGGCCACCCTTGTAGCCCTTCAAGAACTCGCGCAACCACACGACGCTGTCAGCGTCAAGGTGGTTGGTGGGCTCATCGAGAAGCATTGTCTCGGCACCGGAGAACAGGATGCGTGCGAGCTCAATTCGGCGGCGTTGACCACCGGAGAGTGTGCTGAGCGGTTGATCGAGAATGCGATCAGGCAAGCTGAGGTTGCTGGCAATCGACGCGGCTTCCGCTTCAGCGGCGTAACCACCAAGGGCCATGAAACGGTCGGATAGGTCACCATAGGCCTTCATGGCGGCTTCACTGACCTTGGGGTCTGTGCTAGCCATTCCGTCGGTGGCCTCGCGCATTTTCAACACCAGCGAACCGAGTCCACGGGCATCGAGGATGCGCGTGCGGGCTAGGTCTTCCGGGTTTCCCGAGCGAGGGTCCTGAGGGAGATAACCAATCTCTCCGATGCGGTCGATCGACCCGTTGGAGGGCTGCAAGTCTCCCGCTAATGTTTTTGTCAGTGTGGTCTTACCAGCACCGTTGCGACCTACAAGGCCGATTTTGTCCCCGTTGGAGACGCGGAACGACACGTTCTGCATGAGAACGCGAGCGCCCACGCGAAGCTCAAGGTCTTGGACGTTGAGCACAGAAATACCCGTTCTTTTGTGACGCGATTGCTAAGCCCGAGTTGTCGGGAGCTCCTCTAGTATAAAACGATGGCGCAGTCTCCGTGGAGCACTGGCCTTTCTCATTCCCCATTATCTTTAGGAGACCCGTGTCGAATGTGACTCTTGCGCGAACGCGCTCAGTATTAATTGACAGCCTCGGCGCCCGCAGCATCGCTGCAAACATCACGATGGTGATTGCTGGAGCGGCGTTGACGGCCGGAGCGGCTCAGCTCGTGATCCCTATGTGGCCCGTGCCCATAACGGGTCAAACTTTCGCTGTTCTTCTTGTGGGAACAACCCTGGGAGCCCTCCGCGGTGCCCTTTCAATGGTTCTTTACATCGCGCTGGGCGCTCTCGGCCTGCCCATCTT
The DNA here is from genome assembly GCA_047631115.1 of Alpinimonas sp. GTDB lineage: Bacteria > Actinomycetota > Actinomycetes > Actinomycetales > Microbacteriaceae > Alpinimonas. The sequence continues at coordinate 5,646 of JBLHYZ010000048.1, forward strand.
CACTGAAGGCTCTGCTGGTTGGCAGGTCATCGCTGGTCCCACTGGTGGATACCTTGTCGGGTTTGTCCTTGCTGCTGTCCTCACCGGTTGGCTAGCCCAGCGTTCGTGGGACCGCAAGATTGTCGGCGCGGGCGTAGCCTTCCTGGCAGGAACTGTTGTGATCTATGCCGTGGGCCTCCCGTGGCTTGCTGTAGCACTGGGCCAGCTGGGTTACCCCAACGATCTCGGCGCCACGTTGCAGGCTGGGCTGCTGCCTTTCGTTCCTGGTGACATTCTCAAGGCCATCGCTGCCGGCGTCCTTTTGCCCGTAACGTGGAAGCTTGTGAGCCGCGCGAAGAAGTAATTTTCTTGCTCCAACAGAATCGGCCCTCTCCAATCGCGGAGGGGGCCGATTCTGGCTTCATCACACGTGGAGACGAAGGTGAGGGTGGTGTGCATCCACAACGTTGGGATGTGCCCGAACGCGACTCTTCAACCAGTTCTGGCCAAACTGTGAATGAATAATGTTCTTGGGGTCTTCTGTAACACCGAAAGAGCTGGCTTGGTACTCCGCTGCGATGTCAATCATTGTGATCTCGGCGTCCAGTCGGGGCCCGTAGAAGAAGGGCAACGAGATTCTTTCATCTCCCGCCCCTGGTGACATGACACGATGAGATGTCGCTTTGAGATAGCCGTTTGTGGCTACCTCTAACATTTCACCGATATTGACGACGAAGGCACCGGGAACGGGGGGTGCGTCAATCCATTCACCCTCATACTCAACCTGGAGCCCTCCCTTGCCGTCCTCCACGTACAGGAGCGTCAGCACGCCGAGATCTTTATGGGCTCCTACTCCCTGTTTGGTTCCTACGTCACTTTTTCCGGGATACCGAACGATTTTGAGATGCGGTGAAGGGAGCCCGTCATAGGCGTCATCAAATGTCGTACTCGGGGCACCGAGAGATTCTGCCCATTCGGAGAGAAGAACTCGACTGATGCCTTGCAGTCGCTCCATCCAGTCGATAGCAGCGCTCTCTAGCTCAGGCAGGTTTTGCGGCCACAGGTTGGGGCCCTGGAGAACCCAGTAATCCTCGGACTGAACGGAGGAATCAACCGCTTGCCGTTCGGCGCCAATGTCGATCTGTTCACGCCAGTCGGTCTCTCCCAGGGTGAGTTCACCCCCGACCCTCGTGTACCCACGAAAATGAGGACTGTTGGTGTTTTCGATCGCGAGTTTTTCCTCTTCAGGAAGGGCAAAGAATGCCCGTGACAGCGTCATCATATTGACGATCGTTTCGTCGGAGATGCCGTGGCCGGTCAAGTAAAAAAAGCCAACTTCATGGGTGACGCGGCGAAGATCGTCGCGGAATTTGGCGGACTCCTCCGCCGAGCCCTCGAGGCGGGAGAGATCCAGAATGGGCAGTGTGGTCAGTGAGAGAGACGTCATGATGCCTTTCGGGTTAGTTCTGGACACGGGAGTCGAGGGAATCGAGGGCAGAGACAATGTCGGCGGTGAGATCATCCACGTCTTCGATACCAACACTCAG
>JBLHYZ010000049.1:0-7152 GCA_047631115.1 Alpinimonas sp.
GGCGGATGGCAGTCATCGTTGCTTCGGTTCCCGTCGAAACCAACCGCACGCGTTCGACGGGCGCGACGCGCTGCTGAATCAGCTCGGCAAGAATGGTCTCTCCTGGGCTGCTCGCACCAAAGGAAAGACCCTTGGTCGCAGCTTTTCTCACAGCCCGGACGGCACGCCCATTGGCGTGACCCAAAATAGCCGGTCCCCAACTTGCAATCAGGTCGACGTATTGGATGCCTTCGGAGTCATAAACGTACGGTCCTTTGGCCTTCACCAAGAAACGGGGTGTCCCACCAACGGAACCAAACGCCCGCACCGGAGAATTAACACCCCCGGGGATGGCAGCCTGAGCTCGGTCAAAGAGTTGAGCGTTGGTCATCTTCTTGCTCATGCGCTGGTGCTCCCGTTTCTGGTGAATCCATGTGTGGTGTTGCCCGTCGCCGAGCCGGTGAGGCGCTGGGCAATCTCGATGGCCCAGTACGTGAGGACCACGTCGGCGCCCGCTCGGCGAATAGACAGAACTGACTCGTCGATGGCGCGCTCGCGCTCGATCCATCCGTTGGCGGCGGCGGCCTCGATCATCGAATACTCGCCCGAAACTTGATATGCCCACACCGGAATGGGGCTGGCAAGAGCGACATCGGCCAGCACATCGAGGTAGCTTCCTGCTGGCTTGACCATGACAATATCGGCACCCTCGTCAATGTCGAGCAATGCTTCGCGCATGCCCTCCCGGCGGTTACCAGGATCGAGTTGGTAGGTGCGACGGTCTCCTTCCAGAGCCGATTCAACGGCATCGCGGAACGGACCGTAAAACGCCGAGGCATACTTGGCGGAGTAGGCGAGGATCACGACATCGTCGCGACCGGCGCCATCGAGGGCTTCGCGAACAGCGGCAACCTGGCCGTCCATCATTCCCGAGAGGCCCAGAAGGTCAGCACCCGCCTCTGCTTGAGCGAGCGCAAGGGCCTGATATCGAAGAAGGGTGGCGTCGTTGTCCACGCGACCGCGCGCATCAAGAACACCGCAGTGTCCGTGATCGGTGAACTCGTCGAGACACAAGTCGGCCTGAACCACGAAAGCATCGCCGACTTCTTCCTTGACGGCACGAATGGCCGCGTTCAAGATTCCGGCGGAATCTGAGCCGGCAGTGCCAGTGGCGTCGCGTTGTCCAGGAACTCCGAAGAGCATGATTCCACCGATGCCGGCGCCCACTGCATCCGCCGCGAGGCGACGAATACTCGAAAGAGAATGTTGAAAAACGCCGGGCATCGAGGCGATGGGGAGAGCCTCGGTCAAGCCCTCGCGAACGAAGGCGGGGAGAACCAAGTGCCGCGGCTCGACGCTCGTCTCGGAGCTGAGCCGGCGCAACGCAGGACTGCTGCGAAGGCGCCGAGGGCGAATGGGGAGGGTGAACTCAGACATTGGATTCCTTTGAGAACGCATCGTTCTTCTGGTTGCTGTTCGATTCGAAATAATGCGCCAGTGAGGCAACCAGAGACTCAACATTCTGCTTCTGGGCCGTGACGGCAACCTGCATGCCGAGATGCTCAGCGAAGGCAGTGGTGCCCTGGCCTATGGAAGCGAGGGCAATCACCGTCTCGCTGGCGCCAGAAACGAGCGTGGGGAAACGAGCGAGGAGCGCTGCCGCAATACTGCCGGACGTGAGCACTGCAGCGTCGAGTCCGGCGGCAATGAGAACATCGTCGGTCACCGCGTTGGCTTCGACGGGGATGGTTCGGTAAGCGATGACGACGGTCACGTCATGGCCGGCATCCTTCAGAGCATCGGCCAAAGCCGTTGTCGCCAGATTTGATTGCAAGACCAGAATGCGTGCTGGCTCATCGGCAAGCAGCGTTATCAGGTCACTGGCGAGCACCTGCGCGTTGGCGACATGCCCGGTGGGCGTGAGCGAGACCTGAAAACCCGCGTCTTCGAGAGCGTCTCCGGTTGCCGAACCAACCGCGGCCAGCTGCGTGGTTGAGGGAACAAAAACTTCCTCCGAGGAAAGCACGCCCACCGTGGCCACGCTGGTGATGGTCACCCAGTCGTACTCGGAAGATTCGATGGCTTCCAGCGCCGACACTAGCTCGCCTTGATCGGCCGGTGGCGCAAAGGTGACAAGTGGAACAACGAGAGGGATTCCACCTAATTCCTGCACGAGCGCGGAGACGTTTTCTCCCCAACTCCCGCCGCGAGGGATGAGAACGCGGCGGCCTGCCAAGCCGGCCGGTGTCGCAACGTCGGCACTCACTGGGAAGGCCCCAACGGAGAGAACTGAGCCACGCCAGCCTCAAGAAGCTCGGTCACGAGAAGCTCTGCACCCTGCTGGCCATGATCGCTCGGGCCACTCCAGGTCTTGGTCACCTGCTGCTGACCGTCAAGGCTCAGCACGGTGGCCTCAATGCGCAGCGAGTGTGCAGCGGCCAACGTGTCGGCGTCGAAAGTGGTAAAGATTGAGGCGGTGACCCCCACGGGCGCCGCGCATCCGGCTTCAAGCCCGGCAAGGACAGCCCGTTCGGCCAGAGCCGTGACGCGAGCACCAATGTCATCTATCTGCCCGACGATGGCCGCGATGGACTGCGACGCTTCGTCGCTGCGGGTCTCGAGCGCGAGAGCACCCTGGCCCGGGGCGCAGGGCCACGTATTAAGTTCTAGGTGTTGCGTGATTACTTCGGAGCGTCCAATTCGATTGAGGCCTGCCGTCGCGAGAATGACGGCGTCCAGCTCACCCTTAGTGACTTTGCCCAGGCGCGTGTCGACATTTCCGCGAATATCGTGAACTTCGAGGTCGGGGCGGGCGGCCAACAGTTGAGCGCGGCGGCGCGGGGATCCTGTTCCAACACTGGCACCGAGCGGCAGTGTTTCTAGGGTGAGGCCGTCGCGGGCGCACAGGGCATCGCGGGAATCTTCACGAGTGGGAATGGCCACCATCATGATGCCCTCGACCTCACCCGTGGGGAGGTCTTTGAGGGAATGCACGATGACGTCGCACTCGTCGGCAAGAAGAGCGTCACGCAGGGCGCTCACGAACACTCCTGTTCCCCCCAAGCTCGAGAGTGACTCCTGTGAGACGTCACCGTGCGAGGTGATGCGCACAAGTTCCACATCTCGGCCCGCAATCGCTGCCAGTCGGTCTGCCATCATTCCGGTTTGAGCAAGGGCCAAAGTGCTGGCTCGTGTACCAATCCGAAGTGGTGGCAGAGCCGACTCGGTCACGGTTTCAACCCGGACAGTGCTGGTTTGAAGCCGAGGCGTGCGTTCTCACAGCATCCCGTGCGGCAGACGTCATACCAGGGGCCAAGGTCAGTTTCATGGGGGCGGTTCGCGCCCGGAAGCCCCGTGACACGTTCCAGAATCAGATCAACCAAACCAGAGATGTACGCAGGATGGATGCCCGGCGTGGGGGTGCGCACGGCAAAAATCCCGACCTCTTCGGAGGTCTCCATGGCTTCGGTGTCGAGGTCCCACATGACTTCCATGTGATCACTCACAAAACCGAGCGGCACAATGAGTACCGCTTTGCGACCCGTAGCGGGTAACAGGCGGATGGCATCGTTGACGTCGGGCTCCAACCAGGGAACCTGAGGGGGGCCGCTGCGCGATTGGAAGACCAGCTGCCACGGTGTGGTGGAGCGGCCGAGCTTCGTCATGATGACCTCGGCAACGGCGCGGTGTTGGGCAACATACGCGCCCCCCACCCCAAAGCCACGCTCGGGCGGACCCGAACGGTCAGCGTCAGAGGTGGGAATGGAATGGGTCGAGAAGAGAACTTCAACCTCGGTCTCAAGGTCGATACCGGGGAACTGTGCCTCGACTTTAGCCAGTCCGTCACGAACTCCCTCAACGAACGGGGCCACGAACCCGGGGTGATCGAAGAACTGGCGCACCTTGTCGATCTGCAGTGTTTGCCCAAGCCCAGTGTCTTCGAGACCATCGGCTAAGTCTTCACGATACTGACGGCAGCTCGAAAAGGAACTGTAGGCGCTGGTAGCGAGGGCGAGAAGGCGGTGCTTGCCAGCATGTGCTGCCTCGGTCATGGCCTCATTGACATAGGGCGCCCAGTTGCGGTTACCCCAAAACACGGGAAGCTCGATGCCACGGGACGACAATTCTGCGGCGAGCGCCACCTTCAACTCGCGGTTGTGCTCGTTGATGGGGCTGATGCCATCGAAGTGTCGGTAGTGGTGGGCCACTTCCTCGAGGCGTTCGTCGGGAATGCCGCGGCCGCGGGTGACGTTGCGCAAAAACGGGATGACGTCGTCCTGGCCTTCAGGGCCACCAAAGCCCAGCAACAAAATGCCGTCATAGTTGGTGGGCTTTTCAATCCAGGGCATGCCACACTGCGCCTCGGCAGTTGCACCGGCCACGAGGGAGCCTGGAGCAAAGTACTCCCCCGTCGCCCCCAGAGCTTTGTGCAACCCCTGCGGGGCATGGGTTGTTGCGCGTTCGGCCGAGTCCGCTCCCGCGGAACCCAAGTTTGCAGCCGCCATTAGCGAACCACCTCTGCGAGCTCAAGAGCCGTAATGCGACGGCCGGTGTAAAAGGGAAGTTCGTCGCGAACGTGACGGCGGGCATCCGTGTTGCGAAGCTCGCGCATCATGTCGACGAGGTCGATAAGGTCATCGCTTTCGAGGGGCAATAACCACTCCCAGTCGCCCAATGCGAAGGCGGAGACAGTGTTTGCGGTGACACCCTTGAAGGCAGCGCCGGCGCGGCCGTGCTGAGCCAGCATGGCCGAACGCTCTTCTTCGGGAAGCAGGTACCACTCGTAGCTGCGCACAAACGGGTACAGGCACAACCAACCCTTGGGTTCGATTCCCATGAGGAACCCGGGAACATGAGACTTGTTGAACTCAGCGTCGCGGTGAACGCCCATGGCACTCCACACCAGCTCCAGTGGAGACAGGAGGGCGGTGCGGCGAAGGTCGCGGAGGGCTTGCTGCAACCCGGCGGGATCGGAGCCGTGAAGCCAAATCATGATGTCGGCGTCAGCGCGCATTCCCGAAACGTCGTAGAACCCGCGAGTAACAACACCCGATGATTCAAGTGTGCCGGTGAGGGTTTCCAGCTCGGCTACATGGGTCGGCACGAGAGAATCAGAGGGGGTACCCGATGAGGTGGCCAACGTGGCACCAGACATGCGGGCCTGTTCGGCGCTCAGAATTGCAAAAAGTGTGTAGCCATTGCCGGTCGAAGTCATGCTCTCATTGTCCTCTGCTTGGGTGGTGCCGACGAATTCTGTCGATAAATTGTGCCGGTGAAGTTCCTATGTCTGGAATGTGTCGCGAGCCCCCTTAGAAGGGCTGCCTCAGCCTGGCCGCGAGTTGGTCAGCTGCGGCCTGCGAGTGGGGAATAACGGATGCCAATCCAGTGCCCGCAATCCAGGATCCAGTGAGGCCGATGCGATCTAGTCGCGCCACCGTCTTCGTCCATTTGCCCACAAGGTCGCGGTGCGCGGGGCTGGGGGGAGTGACGGCATCACTCCAGCGGGTAATTCTTGAGGCCCGCAGGTCTGTCTCGCTGAGCTCGACCCCCAGCAAAACGGAGGCATCGGCGAGTGCCCGTGCAATCAACTCGGCATCTCCCGCTTCTCGCGCTGCCGCCATCGCTGCATCGGCCGCATCGGCAGTCCCTGTTTTCGTTGGGGACGTTGAGGTCGCTGGGGGAAGCTGCGCCCCCGCGTAGGAGAGGCGGATGGCATGGCGCCCCGCACCCGCCAGGACGGCTAACCAGGGCCACTTTGAGCTGGAGTGGGTCAATGCTTTGGCCCGAACGCCGGCAACTCCCGGAGCGACAATGATGCCCGTTCCGCGTGGCTGAGCATCGAGCGCCGCCGACGACACGACCAGCGTGACGACGGTGACATCCTCTGTCTTGGCGTCCATCAGGAGTCTTCCCGCTGAGGTGCTGGGCGGCTCGGTGAGGTTTTCCCGAAGAAGCATTTGGGCGGGCAAGGCAGGAACAGCAATGAGAACTCCGCGGGAACGAACGGCGTGCACCACACCCTGCGTATCCCTGTAACTCGTCTGCCAGAGGGCGGTTTGGGCCCGGCCCGCGGGCGCCAGAGACGTCACTCGCGCAGATGTGAGAATTGACCCACCGTTGCGCACAATGCGCGCCTGGAGTGCCTCGGTCAGCTTCCATAACCCGCCACTGAGTCCCATAACGGCACCACCCGCGCGTTGAGTCGTGGCACGCTCTTTCACGGCTCCAACCAGGGAGCCCGTGCGGCGCAATCCCTCGCGCAGACTCGGGGCCACGGCATCCACATCGAGTGAATCAGGGTGAGTCGAGTGAATCCCTAAACAGATGGGGGCAACGAGGCGATCGACGACTTTCTGACCCATGCGTTTGCGCACCAGTTCGCCAAGCGTCGCGCTCTTGGCGGCATACCCCTTGGGGAGCACACGATCGAGAGAAGCCCGCAACGCGCCCTTGAGCCCAATCGCCGCGCGAACATCGCGTGCCAAAGGCTTGCCCGGAATGCCAAGCACCCCTAAACGCGGAATACGCACCGTCTTGGTTGGCATACGAATCCAGGCGCCGACCGGATTCGGGCGAACCAGGTCATCTGCCATGCCGAGATCGACGGCGAGGTCTCCCACAGAACCTTCACGGGTCGCGAAGGCTTCTGCGCCCACATCCAGTCGAAGCCCATCAAGATCGGCCGACGCCACCAGACCGCCAACGGCCGGTCGCTCTTCGATAAGGGTGACGTTCAGGCCGGCGCGAGTGAGGTTATCTGCTGCTACGAGGCCGGCGATCCCACCACCGATCACCACGACATCAATAAGAGGACTCGCCTGCACCGTATCGACAGATTTTTCGGTCATGGCCGCCCTAAGAGGTCGCGCCGTGCACGAGCTCGACAATGCGGGTCAGCACCGTCGGGTCCGTTCCCGGGGGAACGCCATGGCCCAGGTTGAAGATGTGCGCCGGAGCAACCTTTCCGCGTTCAAGAACATCGGCGACGGCCGCTTCCAGAACGGCCGGTGGGGCTGCCAGCAGTGCGGGGTCGAGGTTTCCCTGCAACACAATGCCACCACCGAGGCGACGCTCCGCTTCATCGAGAGTGATGCGGTAATCGACACCGATGGCGTCCACGCCAATCTCCAGCATGAGGGGCAAGAGCTCGCCGGTACCGACGCCAAAGTGAAT
>JBLHYZ010000050.1:0-7122 GCA_047631115.1 Alpinimonas sp.
GGGGACTTCAGCTTCGACAGGGTCGCCAGCTTCGATTGGCTCTACCGCTTCGATGAATTTCACCCGCGCCGTGGTGCCGCCGAAAAGTCCGCCCGGAGGATCGGACGGACCTTTCGTTTGCGACACGGGTGTGGAGTCGTCTTCTGGGGTGACCCACGGAAGAAACGTGACGTTTGACATGCTTAGGCGCCCTTACGGGCCTCGAGCTTTTCGGCAAAGGCATCCATGCTGGCAGAGTCTGTTTTCAGACCCTTCTCCAGCAGAGCAGCAGCCTTAGCCTCTTCGGCGTCGGCTAAGGCCTTCGCTGCGATGCCAGCGGGTCCAACGCCAAGCTTGCCAAGAATCTTGTTCTCGATTTCCAAAGCGATATCAGGGTTGCTTAGCAAGAAGTTGCGCGAGTTCTCTTTGCCCTGGCCCAGCTGGTCGCTGCCGTAGGTGTACCAGGCACCTGACTTCTTGACGATGCCCTGATCAACGCCAAAGTCGATGAGGCTTCCCTCGCGGGAAATGCCGATGCCATAGAGAATGTCGAACTCGGCTTGCTTGAAGGGCGGGGCCATCTTGTTCTTGACGACCTTCACACGGGTGCGGTTTCCCACAGCCTCGGTGCCATCTTTCAAGGTCTCGATACGACGAATATCGAGTCGAACCGACGCATAAAACTTGAGGGCCTTACCACCCGAGGTTGTTTCGGGGCTTCCGAAGAAGACACCAATTTTTTCACGCAACTGGTTGATGAAGATCATGGTGGTGTTGGTGGTGCTGAGACCACCGGTGAGCTTGCGAAGTGCCTGAGACATGAGGCGAGCCTGGAGACCCACGTGGGTGTCTCCCATTTCACCTTCGATCTCGGCACGAGGCACGAGGGCGGCAACAGAGTCAATGACGATCAAGTCGATGGAGCCAGACCGCACGAGCATGTCGGCAATTTCGAGCGCCTGCTCACCCGTGTCGGGCTGCGAGACGAGAAGAGCATCAATGTCGACACCGAGCTTGCGAGCGTATTCGGGGTCAAGTGCGTGCTCAGCGTCGATGAAGGCTGCAATGCCTCCGTTGCGCTGCGCGTTGGCGATGGCGTGGAGAGTCAGCGTGGTCTTACCCGAAGATTCAGGACCGTAGATCTCTACGATCCGCCCACGGGGTAGTCCGCCTATTCCGAGGGCCACGTCGAGGGCGATGGAGCCGGTGGGAATAACTTCAACAGGAGCGCGTTCGTCGCTGCCAAGGCGCATAACAGAACCCTTGCCAAACTGACGGTCGATCTGAGCGAGAGCAGTTTCTAGTGATTTTTCGCGGTCAGCAGCAGATGCCATGGCCGTCTCCTTTTCTTGTTGAGGTTGATTCGCCTAAAGGCTGCCGTGCTGCTGCTTCGTTACCGAACGGCCAAGGTGGCGGGGCGGGCGTTGCGCAGTGCTAACGGCAAGGCGGATGCTGTGGTGTGTACGTACATGACCATACGTTTTGCCACTGACATTGAGGTCGTCAGCAGCTTTCGTGTGGGGGTAACGTGCACAACAAGGCATGTGTAGGAGACTAGTACTTTTCGAATATATATTCGATAGCACCTCGGCGTGTTGCGGGAGTGAAACGCTACTTTTTCGGTTCGGGGAGCCCAACGCCATGCCAGCGGTTACGCGGTACGTCCGAGGCCCGGCACAACGCCAACCAGACATCACGGGTGTCGAGCCCTGTGGCAATGGCGTCGGCTGCCGTGCGCTCACCCAGTTCAGAAAGAACGAGATCACTCACGAGAACACGGCCGTAAGGGCCACCGAATTCGTCGGTGACGGCCTGCCAAAACTCACTCAGCCGCACGGTAGCTCCAAGGCGTGTGGGGAGGCCACTGCGGGCATCCGGTTGTCAAAAAGAAAAAGTGCAGAGCCACCGCACCAAAGCGACGACCCTGCACATCTCATCAGCTTTGGCCCTATCGAAGGGGGACCAAAGCGTGTGTCACAAATATTGAATTATTTACCGGCGCCAACGAGCGTGTTGACGAACTCGTCGGGAATCGTGTCGGGAAACCCGGTCATGGGCTCAAGACCCTCAACGATGGCAAGACGATCGCCAACTTCACGCATAATTGTAGAAATCGGGGTTTCGAGCGCTTCGGCAACAGCAGCAAGAATCTCTGATGATGCTTCTTTTTGACCACGTTCGACCTCGCTCAGGTAGCCCAATGCCACGCTGGCCTTGCTTGCAACTTGTCGCAACGTGCGACCTTTCTGCAAACGGTAGTCGCGCAGAACGTCGCCTATTTCTTGACGAACAAGAATCATGTGAACCTCTCCTACGCTTGCACACCCGATGGTGTACAAATATTATTTCTGGGTTAACTCTACCGACGAAATGCTGAATGTCAGATGTGAGCCTACTTGTATCAACTTAGGGTTGACGCCTTTTATTCCCACTCCCGTTACCGGGCAAGAACTTCTCATGTGACGCCGAGCTTGGCCGATGATCCTTCGGATCTCAACAACCTCGTTCTGCGAGTGTAAGGGGGATTCACCCTGTTTTTACTGCACATAATGAGCAAAAGCTGAGCTCTCAGAAGAAAGCCCTTGATTTATGCCGATTCCGGTGTCACCACGCCGCGTTAAAGGCCCGCTGCAACCGCCTTGTGGAAGGATAGATGAGCTCTATGGCTGAGTGAGGGTCTCAACGGCTTCGCTGAGAAGCCCCAAACATGCCTCGACGGTGGAGCGGCGAATCTGCTCCCGGGAACCCGACAGGGCAAGTTTATGGGTAGTGATGTTGCCCGCGACGGCAAGCCCCACAAACACCTCTCCGACGGCGTGCTCACCCTGGGGATCGGGTCCGGCAACGCCCGTTGTGGACAAGCCAATCGTTGCGCCCAGCCGTGCAGCAACTCCAGCTGCCATCTGGCCAGCAACGTCAGCGTGGACGGGGCCCACCTCAGCTAGCAATTGCGCGTCAACCCCGAGAAGCTCGTGTTTCAGTTGCGTGGCGTAGGCCACCACTCCCCCGCGAACAACAGCGGAAGCTCCGGCAGTCATCGTGAGTTCCGCAACAACAAGGCCACCCGTGAGTGACTCTGCGACAGCAACCGTGAGGCCACGCGAGGCTAAGAGTGAGATGAGTGAAACAACGTGCTCGACGGCTGGCTCCTGGGCGTTCTCTGGTGCCTGCACAGTTAGGCCGTCGTCCGAGGTGCCCGCAGGGCGCGGCGTTGCCGCCAACCGTCAATCAAGTAATCAAGGCCAGTGAGCACCGTGATCACCAGGGCCGCACCCATGACGATGATGTCGACGGTGTTCATCCAGTCACCCCACAGAGAAGCCAACGGCATCAATGCCAATGTAATGGCCAAGAACTGGGTAATTGTCTTGATTTTTCCGCCGCGAGAAGCGGGGATAACCCGGTCGTTGATGACGACGAGGCGATAAACGGTGATGCCCACCTCGCGTAGCAGAATAAGGCCGGTGACCCACCAGGGGAGCTCCCCCAAAATCGACAGCGCAATCAAGGCGCCACCAATAAGAATCTTGTCGGCGATGGGGTCGAGAATCTTGCCAAGGTCGGTGATGAGGTTGAAGCGGCGAGCGATCCAACCATCCAGCCCGTCGGTCCCCATGCCCACCACAAAGAGAACAGCAGCCCACCAACGCAACGGCTCGTTAACATCGCCGCTGCCGCTGAGCAGCATCCAGATGAAGACCGGGGCGAAAAAGATGCGTACAACCGTGATGATGTTGGGCGCGCTCCAGTTGCTCACCTTTTTGGGCGTTGCAGGAGTGGTGGCGTTGCCGGGTTCAATCGGAGCGCTCGGACGATTCATCTCAGCCATTAATCTCTTCCTGTCAGTCGCCATGCATCTTCGTTGCCATCGATTTGGTTGCCATCGACGTGCTCACCGTCAACCTCCTCGAGGCCCGCAGACATTGCCGCCACAGGGTCGTTCGGATACTGATCTCGCCGGGCCGACGAACCATCCTCTTCTCCGCGCAGGCGGGCGAGAATACCTGCAAGCTGCTCTTGGCTCACCAGCACATCGCGTGCCTTGGAACCTTCTGAGGGGCCCACAATGTCGCGGGATTCAAGAAGGTCCATGAGGCGGCCGGCCTTGGCGAACCCAACGCGCAACTTGCGTTGCAACATCGAAGTGGAACCGAACTGGGTGGAGACCACAAGTTCGGTGGCCTGCAGAAGAATATCAAGGTCGTCGCCAATATCGGAGTCAATATCTTTGCGCGGGGCGGCAACCGCGACATCTTTGCGATAAACGGGATGAGCCTGGCGTGTGACGTGGGCCACCACCTTGCCAATTTCCGCTTCAGAGACCCAAGCGCCTTGAACGCGGATGGGCTTGTTGGCCCCCATGGGCAAGAAGAGCGCATCTCCTTGACCAATCAGTTTGTCGGCGCCGGGCTGATCGAGAATAACGCGGGAGTCGGTGACACTGGCCACGGCAAAGGCGAGCCGGCTAGGCACATTTGCTTTGATAAGGCCCGTCACGACGTCGACACTGGGACGCTGCGTTGCCAAAACGAGGTGGATACCGGCCGCACGGGCAAGCTGCGTGATGCGCACCACCGAGTCTTCAACGTCGCGCGGAGCCACCATCATGAGGTCAGCGAGCTCATCGACGACAACAAGAAGATAGGGATACGGGTGCAGCTTGCGTTCGCTGCCACCGGGGAGCTTGATTTCTTCGTTGACGACGGCAGCGTTGAAGTCGTCAATGTGACGAAAGCCAAAGCTAGCGAGGTCGTCATAACGCATATCCATCTCTTTTACGACCCACTGCAGGGCCTCCGCTGCCTTCTTGGCGTTGGTGATGATGGGCGTGATGAGGTGCGGAACCCCTGCGTAGGGAGCCAGCTCTACGCGCTTGGGGTCAATCAGGACCATGCGCACTTCAGCGGGCGTGGACTTCATGAGAAGACTGGTGATCATCGAGTTGATGAAGCTGGATTTACCCGAACCCGTTGAACCTGCCACCAAAAGATGCGGCATCTTGGCAAGGTTGGCCACAACATAGCCGCCCTCGACGTCTTTGCCGAGCCCAATGGTCATAGGGTGAACACTCTTGGCCGCTGCATTGGAGCGCATAACGTCGCCCAAGGTGACAATTTCGCGGTCGGTGTTGGGAATCTCGATACCGATGGCGCTCTTGCCCGGAATCGGTGACAGGATGCGAACCTCGTTCGACGCCACCGCATAAGACAGGTTCTTTGACAATGCCGTAACGCGCTCTACCTTGACGCCCGGGCCAAGCTCAATCTCGTAACGGGTCACGGTGGGGCCGCGGCTGAAGCCGGTGACCTTGGCATCCACACCAAACTGCGTCAGTACCTCGGTGATGGAGTGCACGGCGTCGTCGTTGGCCGAAGAACGGGTCTTGGCCGGAGCGCCCGCCGCCAGCACTGACGGGTCAGGCAAACGATAGGGAGCAACGTAGGCGTCATTCTCATCTTGTGCGGCGTCATTCTGCGCAGAATCATCGCGGGCCAGGTCCACGTCGTGAGCGGCGCTGTCGATCGCTGCTGCTGCCGCGCCTGCTGCCACTGCTCCCGCTCCTGCGGCGGCTCCAGCGGGATCACCGATGGCAATCGGGTTCGTGGCCAGGTCGTCGTGAGCATGAATAGCGTCAGCGTTGGTCAGCACCTCTCCCGTGGCAAAACGCCCCACGGCAGATTCGGCGTCGGCCAATTCCCGTTCGAGCTGCTCCAAAACGCTGAGCTCGCTCGTGGCCCTTCGAGAATTCAGGTCAAGAACGCCGGTCGAATTATCGGTAATAACCGGGGTGTCAAAGGCCGGTTCCGCCTCGCGACGGCTGGAGTTACGTCGCCACCACGGAAGGGCAGACGGGTCGGAAAGGTCCAGCTGATCCGCCTCAAACCTGACCGTTTCAGCGTTAGAGTCAGCCACACTTTCTGCCGCGGGAGCCCCGAAGAGGTACTCATACAGCTCACGCAAGCGCGAGCCGATGCGATTGGGCGGAGTCTTTGTGATGATGAGAATGGAAAGCGCCATCACCACCACGATGACGACGGTGGCCCCAACTGCCGAGATAACGGAGGCCAGCGGGGTGGCGATGAGCCAGCCGAGCAAACCTCCGGCGGCGGCAAGATTTTCTACGCCGTCGGCCGGAGCGGGTTGGCCGCCAAAGAGCTGCGAGAGCCCCGACGCTCCGAACAGCAACAGTGTCAGCCCAATGCCAATGCGGTTGTTGTCGTTGATAGAAGACGGGTGCCTAAACAGCCACATTGCCATGAGCACCATGACCACCGGCAGAGCATACGCAACGCGACCGAAGAGCCCCCCGAAGGAGTAGTCGTTGATGGTCTGTGCGACCGTGTTGCCCACAAAGAACCACTGAACGACGGCACCAGCGATGGCCAGCATCACCAGTGTGAACGGCACTCCATCTCGGCGCTCTTCTTTTGTAAACTTCTCGGGCCCCAGCACGCGGGCCGCCCCTCCGGTGAGGTGCGCCAACCCCATCCACACCCATGCCAGACCGGTATATCGATGCTCAGCCCCGGCCTTGGCCGAACCTCGTGACCCTGCCTTTGGCTTCGCCGCAGAGGCGCGAGCGGTCGCTTTCGATGCAGTTGTGCGGGAGCGGGGGCCGCCCGATGAGCGGCCGCCTGTCTTGGAGCCAGTAGCCATGCCCTTACGGTACGCCGTGACACTGACTTTGCGAGGGATTACGGGCGAGTGTTGGTGTTTACTCTGCGTCGAACTCGGTGACCCAGGCGGTGGTGTTGGCGGGCAACTTTCCGTCAAGAAGAGGGCCACTAGAGATCATGACGTTGCCGGAGGGCAGGGCCACCGGCTTCTTTCCGAAGTTTGTTATCGAGTGCCACCCACCGGGTCGCTCAAAGTGCACAACCTTGCTGCTGCCGTGAACCCACTCAAGTGTCTCCGCGCCCTGCAACTGCTTGCGAAGAGCCAGCATCTCTCGGTACATCTTGAGCGTGGAGCCCGTCTGCTTCTCTTCAAACTCAACCGCGTACGCGGGGAACCAGGCCGCCTGAGGCAGATGCGAGGAGCCCTCCCCAAATCCAAAGGAAGAACCAGCTATTGACCAGGGCAGAGGCACCCGGCAGCCGTCGCGACCCTTGCGAGTCTTTCCACCGCGCAACCACATGGGAT
>JBLHYZ010000051.1:0-7071 GCA_047631115.1 Alpinimonas sp.
GATCTTGATGGTGGGACAGTACTTCTTGGAGAAGCGCTTTGCTCGTGGTGTCGGCGACCGCAGACCCGATAAGGCCGAAAGAACGGGTCCCTTCACGGGAGTTATTTCCACGGTTCGTGACGCGTCGGCGGAGGCACCGTCCTTACCCGTTGCTGACAAGAATGGAGGCGATTCGCGATGAGCGACATTTCTACCGCTGTCCCCATGGTGCTCGCAGAGAGCGTCTCTAAGAGCTTTGGTTCCAACGAAGTGCTCAAGGGTATTTCGTTGACGGTTGCGAAAGGTGAGGTCATGTGTTTGGTTGGCCCCTCGGGCTCCGGCAAATCTACGTTCCTTCGGTGCATCAACCACCTCGAAGTTGTGAACGGCGGTCGCCTGTTTGTCGACGGGGAACTGGTCGGCTACAGCCAAAAGGGAGACACGCTCTACGAGCTTCATCCCAAGCAGGCAGCGGCCCAGCGTCGTGAAATTGGCATGGTCTTTCAAAAGTTCAACTTGTTTCCCCACATGACGGCTCTCGAAAACGTGATTGAAGCCCCCATCCATGTGAAGAATGTTCCCAAGGCTCAAGCCACTGCTCGGGGCAAAGAGCTTCTTGACCGCGTGGGTCTTACTGATCGCATGGGCCACTATCCCGCGCACCTTTCGGGTGGCCAGCAGCAGCGAGTGGCCATAGCGCGAGCGTTGGCGATGGATCCTAAGCTCATGCTTTTTGATGAGCCAACGTCGGCGCTTGACCCCGAACTTGTGGGAGAAGTGCTGGACGTCATGCAGGGTTTGGCGCAGTCGGGGATGACCATGATCGTGGTGACCCACGAAATGGGATTCGCCCGCGAAGTCGCCGACTCGCTCGTATTCATGGACGAAGGCGTGGTCGTCGAAACAGGAGTTCCCCGCGAGATTATTGCCAACCCTCAGCACGCCCGCACCCAGGCCTTCTTGTCAAAGGTTCTCTGAGGTTCTCTAGGGTTCTCTAGGGTTCTCTAGGGTTCTCTAGGGTTCTCTAGGGTTCTCTAGGGTTCTCTAGGGTTCTCTAAGGTTCTCTGAGGTTCTCTGAGGTTCTCTAAGGTTCTCTAAGGTTCCTTCCGCGTCTCCAGGCTCCCCGTGCTCTGAAGCACACCCTCGCACCACCATCGAGTGGTCACGTTTGGTGACCAATCTGCTCAATTCATCATCGAGATGCCTCGTTTGGTGGCCTTCACCGGCGTGTTGGCCACGAAACGTGACCACTCGATGGAGTGAACAGGGGAAGTGGCCACGAAACGTGACCACTCGTTGTTGACTGTCGGCGAAGGGACGGACGCGGAAGCGTCAAGGAGCGGGACGCGTGCAAGCGAGACGGGTTCTTCCCTTCTGCATCGCAGGCTCTTGAGGGTGCTGGGGGGCCTTACCCCTCGTGGGTGAGACCTTTGCGGATGCCTGGGGGCCCTACCCCTCGTGGGTGAGGCCTTTGCCGGTGCCGGGAAACCCTACCCGTCGTGGGTGAGGACCTTGCGGATGCGCTGCACTGAGATGGGCTCCGCTGTGCCCAAATTTTGAGCGAACAGGCTGATGCGCAACTCTTCGAGCATCCAGCGCGCTCGGGAAATGTGGGCGGGAGCGTGCTCGGGCAAGGGAATGCGCCCGCCGGCAGCCTCGAACAGGGTGAGGGCCGTTTCAAATTCTGTGGCGAGCGATCGGTCGCGCCCAGGATTCTCGCTCATCTTCTCAATCCGCGCCGTAATCGTGCGCAGATAGGTGAGAAGGCGGGGGAGGCGGGTCAGTCCCGCAGCGCTGACGAAGCCCACGGGGAGCAGCTGCGCAATGTGAGCCTTCTCTTCGGACAACACTGCCAGGAAGGCCATGCTGTTGGATTTGGCAATGGCGCGCTGGGCATCCCGGCTGGCGACAAGAATGCGGGAGACCTGCGACACTGCCTCAAATAACGTGTCCATGATGATGCCCTGAACCCGGTCGCGCAGTGTCTCGAACTCGGCTTTCTGAAAAATCAGGCCATCGGGGCGCATGGTGAACAGCACGTTATCGATGCAGGCCGCGATGGCATCATCGATGAGGGCGTTGAGGCTGGCATAGGGGCTCTGCGCCAAAATGAGCTTCTCGTTTTGGGTGAGGTGCTCTTGAACGTATTTGGCGGGAGAGGGGATAACGCCCAGCACGAGGGTGCGCACCCCCACCACGTGAGCCTGAGCCTGATCGGCCTCGGTTGCCATCACCTGGATGCTGACGCCCGTGGCATCCTTCACCAAAGCCGGATACGCGCGAACCGTGTTACTACCGTGCTTGGTATCGATCACGCGGGGTAGCTCAGCGAAGTCCCACGAGGTGAGCCCCGAGCGTTCGATGGGGTTGCTCACGCGTTCCACAATTTGTGCCACGGCGGCACGCCCCGGCACAGCTAGCCCGCGCTGCAACGCTGCGAGATTCTTGTCGGTGCCCAGGTGCTGACCGCGCTCGCCGATCACCCGGTAGGTCATGCGCAGGTGGTCGGTGAGGCGATGTGGTTCAAAGTCGAGCGAGGTGACGATGGCGCCACTGAGGCGCTGGAGTGTCGAGGCCAGCACGGCGAGAAAGTTGCCGGTTGGCTGCTGAGGAAGAGAGGCAAGAGCTTTGGTGGCCCAATCGCCGGCCGGAACTACTTGGCGACGAATTGCTTTAGGCAACGTTTTGATGAGCCCGGTGATGAGCTCTAACCTCAGCCCAGGAACCTGCCATCCGAAACTCTCGTCATTGAGACTTGCGAGCAGAGGCAGCGGAATCTCGACCGTCACACCGTCGTCGGCCCGGCCCGGTTCAAAGCGGTATTTCAGCCCTAAACGCTGGTCTCCCATGAGCCACTGCGAAGGAAAGTCATTCTCGTCGCTGAGTTCTTCTTCGCCCTCCAGAAGGTCACCGCGCTTCATGGTGAGGAAGTCGGGATTCTTCTCTCGATGTTTCTTCCACCATCCCTCAAAGCTTCGGCTGGAGAGAACCTCGGCGGGAATGAGGGAGTCATAGAACCGGAAAACGGCCTCGTCATCGGCCAAAATATCGCGGCGGCGCGAGCGCTCCTCAAGGTCTTCGAGCTCTCGGCGTAGAGCGTTATTGGCACGGTCAAAGGACTGCTTGGAGTCCCACTCGCCATCGACCAGAGCGTGACGAATAAACAGTTCGCGACACAGCGGCGGGTCGACGCGGGAGTACTGCAAGCGCCGGCGGGCCACAATTGGCACCCCAAAAAGGGTCACGCGCTCGTAAGCCACGACGGCGCCTTGCGTCTTTTCCCAGTGCGGTTCGCTGTAGGAACGCTTGCAAAGATCCCCCGCGAGCTGTTCCGCCCACGCCGTGTCAATGGAGGCGTTCATGCGCGCAAACAGTCGGCTCGTTTCCACGAGTTCGGCACTCATCAGGGCGGCGGGACCCTTTTTGGCCAGAGCCGAGCCGGGGAAGATCACAAACTTCTGATTGCGCGAGCCCAGGTATTCGCCCGACAGCTGTTTGCGCGCCCCGGGGGCTCCGGCTTGGCTGTTGCGAGCATCTGGTTTCTTGGTCGTCTCTGTGGCAACCTTGAGCCCGATTTGGGAAAGGAGGCCCGAGAGGATGGAGCGGTGGATGCCATCGGGATCGACCTTTGCGTCGCCGAGGGTGATGCCCAGCGGGCGACTGACCTGTTTGAGCTGACGAAAAACATCTTGCCACTCACGCACCCGCAGGTAGTTGAGGTATTCGCTCTTGCACAGGCGCCGAAACGCACTCGAGCCGAGTTCGCCTTGCTTCTCTTCGAGGTAGTTCCAGAGGTTGAGAAGTGACAGAAAGTCACTTGTGGGGTCAACGAAGCGCGCGTGAAATTGGTCTGCTTGTGGGCGTTTCTCCAGCGGGCGTTCCCGGGGGTCTTGCACCGTGAGACCGGCAACAATGGCCAGTACCTCGCGCGAGACGCCATGTTTGACAGATTCCAACACCATTCTGCCGAATCGGGGCTCAATGGGGAGCCTGGAGAGTTCGCGGCCGACTTTGGTGAGAACGGCCGGGGCGGGAGCCGGCTTTGCTGGACGACTTTCCTCCGGCCGAACTTCGGTCGCATGAACTTCGGTCGCTTGGACGCCGCCGCGACCACTGTAATCAGTCTTCGTTGATGTCGCCGGCGATGATTCGGAAGCCTTGCGCTCTCGGGTCGGTTCGGCAATGGTGACCGCTCCAAGCTCGCGCAGCAGGTCAATTCCGTCTTTGACACCTCGGGAGTCGGGTGGCTGCAAAAAGGGGAAGTTCGTGATGTCGCCGAGCCCCAGTGAGGTGGCCTGCAAGATCACCGAAGCCAAGTTGGTTCGCAGAATCTCGGGGTCGGTGAACTCCGGTCGGCGACCAAAATCTTCTTCACTGTAGAGACGAATGGCGATGCCGTCGCTGGTGCGGCCGCACCGGCCCGAACGTTGGTTAGCACTCGCTTGCGAAATCGCCTCAATAGGCAAGCGCTGCACCTTGGCGCGCGGGCTGTAGCGACTCACGCGGGCCAGGCCGGCATCAACGACATATCGAATGCCCGGCACCGTTAGCGAGGTCTCCGCAACGTTCGTGGCCAAAATAATGCGGCGCTTCATGCCCGGCATGCGTGAGGTCTGAAAAACGCGGTGTTGATCGGCGGCGGAGAGCCGACCATAAAGAGGCAGCACCTCGGTGCCGGAGGCCATTCGCCCAGCCATGATGTGGCCGGCCAAGGCTTCTTGGGTATCCCGAATCTCGTTTTCGCCGGAAAGAAAGACGAGAACGTCGCCAGCTGATTCTCGCTCGAGCTCGTTGAGGGCCGACACAATGCCATCAACATAGTCCGAGGGGGAGGGTTCGGGAGCTTTCGACTTGGCTGTGGTGGTGGCCGTGTCTGCTCTAGCACCGCGGGAGGAGTCCTCTTCCTCATCATCGGGGTCCTCGCTAGTCATGCGCTCTGCCACGAGCGGCCGGTACCGAATCTCGATGGGGAACGTGCGACCGGAAACCTCGATGATGGGAGCGCCATTGAAGTGCTCGGAGAAGCTGCCGGGGTCGATCGTCGCCGAGGTGATGATGAGTTTGAGGTCGGGGCGCTGGGGGAGCAGTTGTTTGAGGTAGCCCAAAAGAAAGTCGATGTTGAGACTGCGTTCGTGGGCCTCATCGATGATGATGGTGTCGAAACGCTTCAGGGTGCGGTCGCGTTGCAGAGCGTTGAGCAGGATGCCGTCAGTCATCACTTTGATCTTGGTGTCGGCACTGGCTTGGTCGGTAAAACGCACCTGGTAGCCGACGAGACCACCGAGCTCTACCCCGAGTTCTTCGGACAACCTCTCGGCGACGGCGCGAGCGGCGATGCGCCGCGGCTGGGTGTGCGCGATGGCGGTGCGTCCCAGCTCCAGGCACATCTTGGGCAGCTGGGTGGTTTTGCCAGAGCCGGTTGCCCCCGCGACGATGATGACCTGATTTTCTTCGATTGCGCGCAGAATTTCTTCACGCCTGGCGCTGACCGGGAGATCGTGCGGATACGTAATTTTTAGCTCGGTCATGGGTACTTCAATGTTAATGCGCGCAGAGGCATCGCCACGTCTTCTATGCTCCCCGGCCATTTCCTCGATAGGTTAAACGAAGCCAACCACTTGCCAGCGCCACAGGGGGACACCATGTCAGGCACCACGCCAATGTCATCTGCACCAGCCAAGGGATTTCGCCGCCCGGCGGTCATCTTGCTTGGTCTTCTCGGCGCCATTCAGGTGACTGACCCCCTGATCTCGTCTCTCGCGCTGGTCCAGGCATCGAACGAGCTCAACTTCACCGCCTCGGTACAGTCGCTTGCGGCCGGAATCTCCACTCTTGCCCTGGCCGCAACCGTTATTCCCGGTGGCCTTCTTGCCGATCGTCTCGGGCGCCGCGAGGTTCTTATGGTGTCGATTTTGGTTGCTGCTGCCGGGCAAATCATCACCGCGGCTGGCGGGGATCCCGCCATCTATATGCTCGGTCGCGTTATTGCTGGGGTGGCATTGGGGGTCACCTTTGGTGCCGCCTACGGCTTGCTCAAAGAGGTCAGTGCCCCCAAAGCGCTGGGCCCGGCCATGGCCACCTTCAACATCGTGAACGGTATCGTTCCTATCGTTGCAATGATTGCCACCGGAATCTTGGTCGCGGTCAACTGGCGTTTGGCGTACCTCATTTTGCCGCTGCTCTCCGTGGCCTGCTTCCCTTTTATCCCTCGAGTACTGCCGAAAGTCGCCAGGCTCAAGAGTGGAAAAATTGATCTCACCGGCATGGTTTTTGTCGCCCTGGGCGTGGCTGGACTTCTCTTCGGCATCAGTGCTGCCAGCGGTGGCCTTGAAAAACCGGCCTTCTGGGGCTCTATTTTGTTTGGACTCGTTTCTTTTGCTGCCTTCGCCATTGTGGAAAACACGTCTAAGGCACCGGTATTCCCCATCAAGCTTTTGACGCACCCCGCCTTCTTGGGGGCCGTAATTATGGGTATCTTCTGGAACTTTGGTGCAGCCGCCATGAGCCAAATGCTCCCCAACTTTTGGCAGTATGTCACCCACGTACCCTCTAGTGTTTTGGGCCTCGCCAGTCTGCCGATGTCGTTCGCAGGCATTTTGGGGTCGCTCGTCGCCGGAATTTACCTGGGCAAGGGCGTCGCTCCGAGAACACTGGCCACGATTGGCTATGGCCTGATCATTGTCGGATTCCTCTCCTACATTCTGGTAACGCCTGCCGCCGGATACCTCATCTTCATTCCCGGTATGTTGCTGGCTGGTGCGGGATGGATGATGAACGCCACCTCTCAGGGCAACCTCTTTATCAAGCTGGCGCCGGCAAAATTCTTTGGCCCTGTCACCTCCAGCAAAGTCACCGTCGGCCAGTTTGGATACGCGTTGGGTCTGACCGGAACAACGGTTCTGGTGAGCACATTTACCCTCGCGGGCGTCGACAAGGCGTCTAAAGGTGCCGTTACCGGTGAAGGAAACTGGGATGCGATCACCGGATACCTTGCTACCGGCACGACGACAAATAGCGACTTGTCGGCCATTGGGCAGTCGGCGTTGGAGACCATTTACGCGCAGGCTTTTCAGACGACATCGATCATCGTGG
>JBLHYZ010000052.1:0-6911 GCA_047631115.1 Alpinimonas sp.
ACCAAGGACTTTGCTGCCGGAATGGAAGCTTTTGCAACGCGCACGACCCCCACTTTCGAGGGCCATTAGCGCTCAAGATTGTGGGCCGCTAGTGCTCACATGCCTGGCCCTGCCATAGGCTTGAGGCACCATGGACTGGCAGAATTCTGAAGACACCGTTCCGTCGAGTTTCGTGACCGACGAACAGGTGCGTTCCATCGCGGGCAAGCCCTCCGCAACGGGGGCGTGGCGAGATGGCGACGCCGTTGGCCAGCGCCAGTTCGCAAACCTTGGGCCCTTTGATTTTGAAGGTGGCGGAAGCATCCCCCACGTTCGCATCGCTTACGAAACCTGGGGCACCCTCTCCCCCTCAAAAGACAACGCCATCCTCGTTTTGCACGCCCTCACCGGCGATAGCCATGTCTCCGGTGACTCCGGTAAAGGCCACACGACCGGCGGTTGGTGGAACGAGATTGTTGGGCCCGGCCTAGCGATCGACACCGACACCTACTTCGTCGTGGCCCCGAACGTCTTGGGTGGTTGCCAAGGGAGCACCGGCCCCGCCTCTCTCGCTCCCGATGGCTATGAGTGGGGTTCACGGTTTCCGTACACCACCATCCGGGATCAAACCCGCGCGCAGGCTCAACTCTCCGACATCATCGGTATCGATAAATGGGCTGCTGTCGTGGGCGGTTCCATGGGCGGCATGCACGCCCTCGAGTGGGGGGCACTGTTTCCCGACCGCGTCGAACGCTTAGCCATCTTGGCTGCGCCGGCGTCAACCAGTGCGGATGAGATTGCCCTCAACACCGTGCAAATCGAAGCGATCCTCCTGGACCCCGGATTCCGCGCGGGACACTACTACGATGCTGTCGACGGCGACGGCCCTCACCGTGGCCTCGCTCTCGCCCGCCGTATTTCCTTTCAAAACTTTCGCACGCCGCACGAACTCAATGAACGCTTTGACCGCAGTTCACAAAGCGAGATTAGTCCGCTGGGTCGCGGGGGCCGTTTTGCCGTTGCCAGCTACCTCGACTTTCACGGCAACAAGTTCACCCGCCGCTTCGACGCCAACAGCTACGTGACGCTGGTTGAGGCAATGAACTCGCATGATCTCGGCCGTGGTCGCGGTTCGGTCGAGGACGCGCTGGAATCGATCACGACCCGCACGCTCATTGTGGGAATCGACTCTGATCGGTTCTTCCCTTTGCCTGGGCAACAACGTATTGCCCGTCATTTACCCGGCAATATCGATGGTGACGTTCCCGCCATCTTGGAATCTGACTTCGGTCACGACGCTTTTCTCATCGAATCGGAGTTCATCGGAAACCAACTGCGGCGACTGCTTAGCGAATAGTCAGTCGGCGCTGGGCAACGGCGGTGTGCCTGACTTCGCGGGCACGCGCCTCGGTGCGCAGTCGCGCCACCATCACGATGGCATAGCCCAGTAAGACAAACTCAAGCACGTTTCGCACACTCAATACCGCTATCAACCAGGGGTTGAGATTGAGCAATTCGAGGTAGAGGTAAGGGTAGAAAGCTTGCGTAATGAGGGCAATGACAAGCGTGATGAGGGCGGGAACCTGGAACCGCGGGCGGTCAATAACCAACCCAAACACAATGGGGACAGCCAACCAGCCGATGTACTGCGGTGAGCCAACCTTGTTGAAAGCAACCAGCGCCGTTGTCATGGCGAGCGCCAGTGGCCCCAGAATGCGCAGGGGAACGGCGCCATGTTTTTTGGCGTCCATGCCAATGGCCAGAACGAGCACGGCAATCGCGACCAAAACGACCGTTGACAGCTGGGCGACGATGTCGGCACCGGCGCCACGAACCTGGAATGTGAGGAGTGCCTGGTCGTAATAGACGGCAAAACCGGGGACTTTGGCGGCCGACATCCAGACATAGAAATTCGCTGCCGGGGACTCTATCTGCAGTCCGCGCCCCGTTTGCTGAGTGAGGAAGCTCAGCACGTTACCCCCGGCTCCGAGCACCAGGGCGATGCTCGCCACAACGGCGGAGGTCATGGCGGCAGCAACCACGATGCGCGTTCGGCCTCGCCCGGCAACCCAGAGTGTACCCACAACTGCTGCGGGCCAGACTTTGATCCACGCCGCAACAGTGAGGAGGGTCGTTGCAACGGTTGGTCGTGAGATGGCAAAAACCAGGCCAACCATTGCAATCGGCGTAGCTATGGAGTCAATCCGGGCCACGGAAATGGGGCCGAGGCACAACAGAAACGCCAGCCACCACCACGCCGCGACCGTTCGAACGGTGCCGCGCGTCCACGAGCCGATAAGAAAGCTGAAGACGGCGGCATTGATAAGTGTGACGAGGACAATCCAGGCGTAGGGATAAAATTCTGTCGGTGCGAGGCCACCCAGTGTGGGAATGACCATGGGGATGAAAGCGAGAATGGGATATACCCACTCGGTATCAATCCCCACGACCGGACCGCCACCTATTGCCTGATGCGCCCAAAAAGAGTAGATAAACGAGACGTCACCGTAGGGAACCGACTCCGCTATGAAACCCTGCCACCCGAGCCACGCGTGGACGAGCACAAAGGCAATCCAGAGGAACAGTGGCGAGCGCGCCATCGATGTCACTTTTCTCTCCCCCATGGTTGTGAGATTACAGGATGTCAGTCTGCGCAACGGCAGGGTTCGCGGCAGGGTTCGCCGCAAGGGTCGCAGCGATGCTCGCCGGAAGGGCTTCCGCCACGTCCATTGCCACAATGGGGCCACCGCCTGAGGCACGTTCGGCAGCGATTCCGTGCAGAAAGGCTGCGGTTGCCGCCAACGGCCCCAACAGATCGGGGTCCGCGAGAACCTTGTCTGAGTGCGTCGCCACGAGAGCCCCGAGGATTCCCGCGAGAACATCACCGGTGCCGGCTGTCGCAAGCCAGGTTGTCGGCGACTGAATTTTGGCGTGGAAACGTGCCCCGCGAACGTTTGCTGGGGTTGCTACGTGGGTGACATTGCCTTTGAGCAGAACGGTGACGTTGAGAGCGTCAGCCGCTCCTTCACTCCAGATTTCGGGCCGCGCAGCAATCGCCTGCGTGAGATTTTCAACACCCTTGAAGGCCTCTGTGCCGGCTAGCTTTGCGGAAAAAAGCAGGGTCGCAAGTTCGCGTGCGTGCGGGGTGATGACGACGGGTCCACTGGCCTCACGTACGAGATCGAGCGCGCCAGCGTCGATGACGACAGGGCAACCGCTGTGCAGTGCCGTTTGGAGGCGAAGGTTCTCGGCATGAGTTCGCTGGCTCGCATCCATTCCTGAACCCACCAGCCATGCCTGCACCCGCCCCGAGACACAAACAGCCTCTGGCCTGCGGGCCAGAACGAGATCGCGGGCACTGCGCGGCCCAACGTAACGAACCATGCCGAGACCGGAGCGGTATGCCGCTTCTAAGGTGAGCGCGGCCGCGCCGGGATACTGTTTCGAACCGGTGGCGATGCCCAGAACACCGCGGGAGTATTTCGTGTCGCTGACGGTTGGCACCGCAATGAAAGGTGTGGCCAGTGTGGCATCCCAGAGCACAGCATCATTCAGCGTCTTCATGACTTCAACGATAGTTTGGAACCATGAGCCAGCCCGCATTATTTACGCCCCTTCTCATTCGCGACGTCACTTTTCGCAACCGCGTCTGGGTCTCCCCAATGTGCCAGTACTCCGTTGTGAAGCTCGATGGGGTTCCTACCACGTGGCACTCGGTGCATCTTGGCAGTATGGCCGTTGGTGGAGCAGGCCTCGTGATGACGGAGTCGACTGCGGTCGAAGCTATTGGGCGCATCTCTAACCGCGACACCGGAATTTGGAACGACGAGCAGCGCGATGCCTGGAAATTTATTGTTGACTTCATTACCGAGCAGGGGGCCGTTGCTGGAATCCAGCTGGGGCACGCCGGCCGTAAGGCATCCATTTATCCCGACTGGGACTTCCCCGGCGCTCAGGGCACCATGCCCGATCAAGAAGGCGGCTGGCAGACCGTCTCGGCTTCCGCGACGACATTTGACGGATACCTTCCAGCCGATGCGCTCACTCTTGCCGAAATCGATACCCTCGTCGAGACCTGGGGTCACGCTGCCCGTCGCTCCGTTGACGCGGGCTTTCGCGTCATCGAATTGCACGCGGCGCACGGTTATTTGCTCCACCAGTTCCTCTCCCCTCTCAGCAACGAGCGCACCGACGAATACGGTGGATCGCTCGAGAACCGCGCGCGGCTACTGCTGCGGATCGTCGAACACGTTCGTGGTGTCGTTGGCGAGGGCGTCGCCCTGTTTGTTCGAGTGTCGGCGACGGACTGGATCGACGGTGGCTGGAACGAAGCCGAAACAGCGAAGACGGCAGATTGGGCTCGCGCTGCGGGTGCGGATCTTTTCGACATCTCCAGCGGCGGAAACGCGACCGGCGTGAAGATTCCGGTGGGCCCTGGCTATCAGGTTCCCTTGGCTCACTTTGTGAAGCAGCACTCCCACATCTCCACATCCGCAGTGGGCCTCATCACAACCCCGGAGCTAGCGAACGACATCATCAAGGACGGTCGCTCCGACGCGGTCTTCGTCGGTCGCGAAATGCTGCGTGACCCGCACTTCGCGCTGCGTGCCGCCATCGAGCTGGGCGCGGAGATTGACTACTGGCCCTCGCAGTACCTTCGCGCCAAGCCGAAACCTAAGGTCTAAGTTTCAAGGCCTGCGTTTCACGGTCTATGTTTCAAGGTCTAAGTTTCAAGGCCTACGTTTCAACTTTGTCGGGAGCTGGTGAGCACCTCGGCCCACGACACGCGGACGCTAGTACTCGCGGCGCCTCGTCGCGTCTTGGACTTCGCCCACGAGCTCTTCAATGATGTCCTCCAAGAAGAGAACCCCCGTGGTCTTACCGACCTGATCCACGACGCGCGCCAGATGAATCCCTGTGCTTTGGAGCTCCGCGAGCGCATCTTCAAGATCCGTGGTTTGCGTCATCGTGGCAAGTTGGCGAATACGCTTGGTCTTGATGGGCCCGTTATGCGTGCCGAATTCAGAAACCTCATCGTCGAACGTCAGCACATCCTTGAGGTGAAGGTACCCAACAGGGTTGCCGTCATCGCCCCGAATGACGTAACGCGAGAAGCCATGCTTGGCGACAGCTTGCTCTAGGTCAGCCACGGTTGCATCCTCGGGAAGACTCACCAGTTGGCTCAGTGGCACCTGAATATCGGCTGTCTTCTTGGTGGTGAATTCGAAAGCAGCAGTGAGTGCACCCGTTGAGTCCTCAATCAAACCCTCCCGCGTGGAGTGCGAGACGATTGTGGCGACCTCTTCAAGGGTGAAGGCGCTCGTGGCCTCATCTTTCGGTTCAACTTTGAACAGACGTAACACGGCGTTGGCTATCGCATTCATGACAAAGATAACGGGGTGCACAATGCGCGCCACAATGACGAGAGGTGGAGCCAGCAACAGAATCGCTTTGTCAGGTACCGAGAAGGAGGCATTCTTGGGAACCAGCTCACCAAACACAACGTGCAGGAACGTCACGATCACGAGAGCCACGCCAAAGCTCAAACCACTGACGAGAGCCTCGGGCAGCCCCGTGGGAATCAACAACAGCTCGAGAAGATGATGAATCGCCGGCTCAGAGACATTCAGAATAAGCAAGGACGCCACAGTTATGCCGAGTTGGCTGGTCGCCAACATGAGGCTGACGTGCTCCATTGCCCACAACGCGGTCTTGGCGCTGCGCTTACCTTTGAGCGCAAGGGGCTCGATCTGTGAGCGGCGAGCCGAGATCACTGCAAATTCCGCCCCCACGAAGAATGCGTTCACGGCGAGCAAAACAAAAAGCCAGACGAGGCCAGAGTAATCAGACATTGCGCCCCTCCACCTTCATCACGGCAGGGGTGAAGCGGATGCGATCGATGCGTCGTCCGTCCATGCGAACGACCTTGAGCACACCGCCCTCAACAACAACCTCATCGTCGACAGCCGGAAGGCGACCCAGCATGCTCATCACGAACCCTGCGACGGTCTCGTATGGCCCGTCTTCCGGGACCTGAATGTGAGCACGTTCAAAAAGCTCATCCGGGCGAAGACTTCCGGGAAACGTCAAGAAATCACGGCTGGCGACAACGCCGGCGCGGGTGCGATCGTGCTCGTCACTAATTTCGCCAATGAGCTCCTCCACGAGGTCCTCAAGGGTCGCAATTCCGGCCGTTCCCCCATACTCATCGACCACGATGGCGAGCTGGAATCCTCGTCCACGAAGTTCTGTGAGGAGCGCATCCAAAGGCATGGTTTCAGGCACACGCAGGGGCTCGCCCATCAGTGCAGAGACGGGAACTTCCGCGCGACGCTCGCGCGGCACAGCCATGGCGTTCTTGACGTGCACAATGCCTCGGACGTCGTCGAGGCCCTCATCTCCCACCACGGGGAAACGTGAGTATCCCGTGGTGCGAGCAAGATCGAGAACGGCGCGCGCGCTGTCGCCTGGCTCAAGGGTGGCGAGCCTTAGGCGCGGTGTCATCACGTCGGATGCCGTGCGCTCGCTGAAAGCAAGTGTGCGGCTGAGGAGGGTGGCGGTGTCTTTCTCCAGCAGCCCCGCCAGAGCAGAGCGGCGCACGAGCGACGCCAATTCCTCGGGCGAGCGTGCACCGGAGAGCTCCTCCTTGGGCTCAATTCCTGACGCCCGAAGCACCGCGTTGGCGGCACGGTTCAGCAACACAATAGCCGGGCGAAAAACGGTGGTGAAGAGCACTTGGAACGGCATGACCACTTTGGCCGTGCGAGCGGGGATTGCCAAGGCGAAGTTCTTTGGAATCAATTCGCCAACAATCATGGACAAGATTGTTGCCAAAACAATTGCTAGCGTCGCGGCAACCACGACAACGACGCCGTCGGCGAGCCCTAACGAAGTGAGGGGACCCCGAAGAAGCGAACTTATTGCGGGCTCCA
>JBLHYZ010000053.1:0-6703 GCA_047631115.1 Alpinimonas sp.
TTGATGGGGACGCTTGTAAAACTCCGCCAACCGCGAACACTCTCGGAGCGTTTATGCATTTTTTTGGCTGCACGAGAGCCAACACGAGGGTTCTTCGTCAGCAGAACACGGCACAAAACACGCACCCACTCGGTAGAGCCGTAACCGGGATAGGGAACGACAGTGACCGCGAATCCGCGCTTGCGCGCACGTTTCTCCCGGAACTGGTGGAAACGGTCCTCAATGCGAGCCGCGCGATGCATGACATCGGTTGCAGCTTGACTTGCCGCGTTTGCCGCGCTTGCGTGGGCAGAGGATTTCACGGCTCAAGTTTGACACGTTTATGCACATACACGTTCCCACCCGCAAGAATGGTACTGACCGCATGGTGAATGTTGCGTGGGGAATGAAATAAAGGAGTAGCAATGATTGAGTTTCGTTCCGTTTCAAAGCAATACCAAGAAGGCCCGCTTGCGGTCTCTGATGTCAGCCTGATGATTCCTCCGCGCGCGGTCACCGTGCTGGTGGGGCCCTCAGGCTGTGGCAAGACAACCCTGTTGCGCATGATCAATCGCATGGTTGATCCCACATCCGGCCAGGTCTTAATTGATGACGTGGACATCGCCACTACCAACCCCGTGCAGCTGAGACGATCCATCGGCTATGTCATGCAAAACTCGGGGCTCATGCCACACCGCACGGTGCTCGATAACGTCACCACCGTTCCCGTACTGCAGGGTGTTTCTCGCAAAGAAGCTCAAGCGCGCGGACACGAACTTCTCGCAACGGTGGGGCTGGATGAGAGCCTCGCGCTACGGTATCCCAGCCAACTTTCCGGCGGACAACAGCAACGTGTCGGTGTTGCTCGTGGCTTGGCAGCTCACCCCAATATTCTGCTGATGGATGAACCCTTTGGCGCCGTTGATCCCATTGTTCGCCGTGAATTACAGACCGAACTTGCGCGCATCCAGTCGGAGTTGGCAAAGACAATCGTGTTCGTAACCCACGACATCGATGAGGCATTTCTGCTCGGCGATCAGGTTGTTATTTTGCGCGAGGGTGGGCACATTGCCCAGGCGGGCACCCCGGCGGAGTTACTGGCGAACCCCGTCGATGATTTCGTCGCCGATTTCATTGGACGCGGCGACGAGAGCAAGCACCTGCGCATCACAGAACGCAACGGAACGCGCCTTGTTATCGACCAGCGCGGCCGTGTCGCGGGGGTTCTTTCTGCTGATTCTGAATCTGCCGGCGAACCAGAGGGCAGCGCATGGATTGGCTAGCTAAAAACTGGCAACTCGTTATCGATCTCAGTTGGGTGCACATCGGGCTGAGCTTCGTCCCCGTCGTCGTGGGATTGGCAATTTCGCTTCCTCTGGGGTGGGTGGCTTTTCGCTACAAGAAGATTGGGCGTTTTCTCGTTCCAGCCAGTGGCCTGCTGTACACGATCCCGTCACTCCCTCTCTTCATCGCTCTGCCTGTCATTCTGGGTACCGCAATCCTTGACCCAGCAAACCTCGTCGTGGGCCTCACCATTTATGCGGTGGCCCTACTGGTGCGACAAATCGTGGATGCCTTGGGGTCCGTTAACCAAGATGTGCGCCAAGCGTCTGTCGCTATGGGGTACTCAGCATGGCAGCGTTTCTGGAGAGTAGATCTTCCGCTGGCTGGACCTGTGCTGCTATCGGGGCTGCGCGTGGTGGCGGTGAGCACCGTCAGCCTGGTGAGCGTCGGTTCGGTCATTGGTGTGACGAGTTTGGGATACCTCTTTCTCAACGGCTTCAAACGCGGTATTCCAGGGGAGGTTCTCACAGGAGTCGTCGCGACGGTGATTATCGCTTTTCTCTTTGATGCTGTCTTGGTGCTGATTGGCCGCTATGTGATGCCGTGGACGCGAAGGGTGCCGTCATGAATTTTCTGGCTGAAGCACTCGCTTGGATCCTTGACCCCGCGGTGCATGAGGGGCCCGACTCGTTGTCCATCCGAATTGGGGAGCACCTCGCCTACACTTTTGGCGCCGTTTTCATCGGGGCATTGATTGCTCTCCCGCTGGGTATCGTGGTGGGGCACACCAGAAAAGGATCAGCCGCCGCCGTCGCTTTTACTGGAGGATTGCGGGCACTGCCGAGTCTGGGTGTTTTGATTCTTATTGCGTTGGGCGTTGGGATCGGCTTTCAGGCGCCCCTGGTTACTTTGGTAATTATGGCCATTCCGCCATTACTTTCGGGAACGTACGCGGGGATTCAAGCTGTGAATCCGCTCACAGTTGATGCTGCCCGAGCGATGGGGATGACGCCGCTGCAGGTTGTTTTTCAGGTTGAGATGCCGCTGGCGTTACCACTGGTGATGGCGGGCGCTCGGTCGGCGGTGTTGCAGGTTGTGGCCACCGCAACCCTTGCTGCTTACGTCTCTGGCGGAGCTTTGGGCGTTTATATTTTTTCGGCTCTTGCTCAGCGCGACTACCCACAAATGCTCGCGGCCTCTCTTATTGTGATCGTCTTGGCGTTCGCTCTAGAAGGATTATTTGCTTTGTTGCAACGCCTTGCGCGCCCGCGCGGAACGGTAGCGCTCCGATAAGCTCTCCGGCAGGGGGAAAGCCTTGTTTCAGTTCGGGGTTACCGCCCTCTGTTCTTCCACCTTCTTATTAGGAGCTATGACATATGAGCATCAAGAGCATCTTGACTATCACCGCGGCAGCTGCAGCGGTTGGTGTAGCACTTGCGGGCTGTGCCGCATCGGATCCCACCGCAGCGCCGTCGTCTTCGGCCACCACTGAAACAATCATTATTGGATCGCAGGCCTTTTCTGAGAACGAAATCGTTGCAGAGATTTATGCCCAGGCCCTTGAGACAGCGGGTTATTCCGTTGATCGCAAGTTCAACATTGGGTCACGCGAGGTGTACATTCCGGCCATCGAAAGTGGCGAGGTTTCGCTGCTTCCCGAATACACTGGCGGTCTCCTGCAGTACTTTGACACCGCAACGACTCTGAAAACGGCAGATGACATCTACGCTGCTCTTCCAGACGTTCTTGCACCATCGGGACTCTCTGTTCTCGATCAGTCGGCGGCGTCGGATGAAGATTCCTACAACGTCACAAAAGAATTCAGCGAAGCCAACAACGTTACGAGCCTCGCCGACCTGTCAGCATTGACAATTCCCTTGACCGTTGGTGGCAACTCCGAAATGGAGACACGCCCCTACGGCCCCTCTGGTTTGCTGAGTGTCTACGGTGTCACGGTTGGTTTCACCTCGATTGAGGACTACGGAGGACCCCTGACGGTAAAGGCGCTGAAAGACGGCGACGTTCAGATTGCGGACCTCTACACGAGCGACCCAGCCATCACGAGCAACGGTTTTGTCACACTGGCCGACCCCGAGGGTCTTATGGTTGCCAACAACGTTGTCGCCCTGATTAACACGGCGTCATTCCCCGCGGATGCTGTCAGTGTTATCAATGCCGTCAACGCCAAGCTCACCACGGCTGGTCTCGTTCAAATCAACACCGAGAGTGCTGCCGGAGATTCACCAGCGACAATCGCTACCAAGTGGCTCAAGGACAACATGATCGGCTAGTTTTTGAGCTGATCAGGAGAAAGCCCTCGCACTGCACGCTGAACTTCGGCCGCAGTGGCGGGGGCTTTCTCGGTGAAATGAACGCTCGGTGTGCTGCCTAGCTAGGGATCGAGCGGATTGTCGATGGTGTTGGGGTTGCCTTTGCCTGGAGCGTCCATGAATTTAGCTTGCGAGCGGGCAATTTGTTTCTTGATGACCCACATTACGAACACGAAAACGATGATGATGCCAATGAATGCCCATCCAGCCCAATCGAACCGTTGTGAGAATTCCGCATAACGTTCGCCAAGAATTGATGCGATCGTGACGTAGGCAAAAGCCCAAATGACGCAGGCGGCGGCCGTCCAGGCAATGAACTGGCGATAACGCATCTTGGACATTCCGACTGTGAGCGGGATCACGGAGTGCAAGACGGGCAAGAAGCGGCTGAGGAAGACAGCGATGCCACCACGGCGATCGACGTAGTTATCGGCTGCTCGCCAACGTTCTACGCCCAGTTTTCGGCCGAGCCAACTTCCACGAATCTGAGGTCCGAACCGACGGCCGAGGAAGAAGCCAATCGACTCTCCAATCAGGGATCCCAAAATCACCATGCCCACCATGGCCAAATACTGGCCCATCGTCGTGATAGCGCTGCTGGCAATGAGCACGATTGTGTCCCCGGGAACCACAAGTCCCAAGAGAAAAGACGTCTCCAGCATGATTCCCAGTGATGCCAGAAGAGTCCGGGTTACCGGATCAATGTCGCTAACCGCGCCAAGGAACCAGTTAATGAGTTCGTTCACTCAGATCACCGTGAGTGAAGCTGAACGCGACTTATAATCGGCACGCCATGAGAAGAGCAGCGGGAGGTCGGAGATGAGATCTGCCCCGTCGATCCAGGAGGTTACCTGGCGAATTCCGTGCAAAGAATTGAGCGCCCATACCGTAGCCCCACCGAGCTGCAACGGAGTGGCCCATTCTTCTGCGACAGCGACTCCGTGAGCGGCCGCAATGTCACGCGCAACCTTGACCGTGATGGAATCCACGCGGCGGGCTTCGGTGGGGGGAATAAAGACGTCACCGTCACGCCACCACAAAAGACAGGTTGTCGCTCCATCAATAATCTGTCCAGCAGCGTTCAGAATGACCGCGTCATCGGCGCCCAACGTTCGCGCTTGCTGTCGGAGTTCTTCGAGTGCGGGAATATCGGGACCTTTGACAGTGGGCTCGGTGCGAACATCCGATGGTGCCGTTGCCAGAATGACCGTTTCCCCCAGCTTCGGAGCCGGGCGAACCCACAGCTCAAGCTCGCCACGCTCGGTGAGGTCAATTCGAGGGAACCATGAGCCAGTTCGGGGCAGCTTCGCTGTCACGGCGGCGGTGAAGGCGTCTACAGGGCGAACGAGGCCCTGCGCTGTGGCCGATTCAGCGAACCGCTCAAAGTGCTTCTGGAGCTCGACAACACCGCCGTCAACAAGCAGCCATGAGTCAGCAACATAGAGGGGAAGAATGGGTGCGCCATCGGCGGGGATCAGGTCGCTGCCATTCCAGCGAAAACGTAAGTCGGCCACACGCCTAGGCTAGTACGGTGATCCATAAAGTGAGGCGCACCCGCATCTCTGGCTGGGTCGACCCTGCAGCCGCATTTTTGGCTCTGGCCAGCGAAGAACCCTGGTCAGTCTGGCTTGATGCAGGCCCGAAAGCCGTATCAGGCTGGTCGTATATTGCTATTCCTCGATCACACGTTCTCAGTGACGACGTCGAAACGGGGCTGGTTACCCGATCCACTGTGGTCAATGGATTCACGGTTGATTCCCACGAGCAGACGGCAACCATTTTTGAGGTTGTGCGCGCAGATCTCGCGACACGGATTCTTGAAGATATCGAGTCACCGGGATTCCATCTGGGATGGGTGGGGTGGTTCGGCTACGGCCTTGCGGCCCACACGACGGGGGTGCGCACGATAACGTCGCGAACGCCGGACGCGCGTCTCGTGTTCCTCGACCGTGCCCTCGAATTCGATCACGACGCTCACACCGTCACGTTGCTTGAACTGGCCGATGAAGACGGCTCCTGGCAGACAGAGCTCGAAGCCCTGCTGGCCCCGGCAATGGCCGCGGCAAACGCGATTGGCAACTCTTCTGGGGCTGCACCTGTCCTTGATCCGCCGGCAATCATCCCTCCCGACCGTGTCACTTGGCGACATTCCCCGCAACGCTATGAGGCACTGGTGTCGTCATGCCTGGAAGCCATCACGCGCGGTGACGCCTATCAGCTGTGTCTCACCAATGAAGTGCGGATTGCTGCCGTTGATGGCGAACCATTGCTGGATCCGGTCAGTACCTACCTGCGCCTTCGTAATGAAAATCCAAGCCACCACGGGGGATTGCTTCGCTTTGGCGACGTTTCGCTGCTCAGCTCCAGCCCCGAAGTCTTTCTCAGCGTTAGCGCCGCAGGGCGCGTGCTGACGAAACCCATCAAGGGGACGCGTCGCCGAGGACACTCGTCAGCGGAAGACCAGGCACTGGCCGCCGAGCTTCTGGAAAGCGAAAAGGAACGGGCCGAGAATCTCATGATTGTCGATCTCATGCGTAACGACCTTGGCCGCGTTGCCCAGCTGGGTACCGTCAACGTAGATGCTCTCTTCACGGTTGAGACCTATGAGACCGTGCACCAGCTGGTGAGCACCATTTCGGCCCAGCTTTTGTCGGGTATGAGCGCTGCCGACGCCCTCGAGGCGGCTTTTCCTGCCGGATCTATGACGGGGGCCCCCAAGATCAGCGCCATGAACATTTTGTCGGGGCTGGAGCAGGGGCCACGGGGTATTTATTCCGGCGCCTTTGGCTACTTGAGCCTCGATGGCTCTGCTGAACTCGCCATGGTTATTCGGAGCATCGTGCTCGACGCCAGCGGGGCATCTATCGGAACGGGTGGCGGCATCACCAGCGGATCAACTCCGCACGATGAACTCGAAGAAACCTGGGTCAAGGTCACCCCGTTGCTGCGGGCATTGGGAGTAAGCACGCTCGACTATTCTTGAGGGGATGACTGATCACGAGGGCGCGACCTACGATTTCGCTGAAATTCAAGAAAAATGGCTTCCCGTCTGGGACGAGATCGAGCCGTTCCGCTCTGACGACCCGAGCGATGAACGCCCGCGCAAGTAC
>JBLHYZ010000054.1:0-6694 GCA_047631115.1 Alpinimonas sp.
CCCCCGCGACTGGGTGGCGGCCGAGAAAGCGGGGACCTCACTTTCGAGCTACCTGCAAAGACTCAATGAGATTCGTGCCGAGCATCCGGCACTGGGCCAACTGCGCAACCTGACCGTGCACCGCAGCGATAACGAGGGAATCCTCGTCTTCAGTAAACACCTGGCCGCCGAGTTCAGCCCTACCGGCGTGAGCGACACTCTCATTGTGGTTGTCAACACCGATCCACACGCCGCACGAGAGACCACCATCCATGTGGACATGACCGCGATTGGCCTGGAGCACGGTGACGAGATCGTGGTCACCGATTTGATCACCGGAGACAGCTGGCAGTGGGCTGAACACAGCTACGCCCGCCTCGACCCTTTCATTGAACCCGTGCACATTCTGCACGTCACGGGTGCATCCCGTGGTTGAGAGCATCTCCACTCCCGATGATGGCCTTCTGGGGTGGATTGCCGAGGGCTCGCACCACAACCCCCACTCCGTTCTGGGCCAGCATTCGATTGTAAGCAGTCTGGACGAAGAAACGCTCCTCACGGTCATCCGCGCCCGTCGACCCCTGGCTCGCGAGGTCACAGCCGTTCTCGCCAGTGGCCAGCGCATCGAACTTGCTCACATCGGTTACGGCATCTGGCAAGGCGTTCACACCCTGGGGCTTGGGGACTACGTTCTGAATACCACCTACCCCGATGGCCAGGAGTGGGTCGCTGATGACCCCTACCGTTTTGCGCCGACGCTCGGCGACCTCGACCTGCACCTCATTCGCGAGGGCCGCCACGAGCGCCTGTGGGAGGTTCTGGGTGCACATTACTTTGCGCATGCCGGTGTAACCACAGGTGTTCAGGGAACGGCTTTTGCCGTCTGGGCGCCCAATGCCAAAGCGGTTCGTGTGATCGGCGAGTTCAACGGCTGGAGTGGCGAAGCACACGCCATGCGCAGCCTGGGAGCCAGTGGCGTGTGGGAGATTTTTATACCGGATGTTCACCCCGGCACAATCTACAAATATGACATTCTCACGAATGCGGGCGTCTGGGTAACCCGCGCGGATCCCATGGCGCGCCAGACACAGTGCCCGCCCGAAACGGGTTCTATCGTGGGGCACTCAACCTATGCCTGGGGCGACGCTGACTGGCTCGCCGCTCGCGCCGCGAGTGAGGCGCACACGGCACCCATGAGCGTCTACGAACTGCATGTCGGCTCGTGGCGGCCGGGGCTCTCGTATCGGGAGCACGCTGATCAGCTCATCGGGCACGTGACCGAGCTGGGCTTCACTCACGTGGAGTTCATGCCGCTGGCTGAACACCCTTACGGGCCTTCCTGGGGTTACCAGGTCACCGGCTACTACGCGCCGACGGCTCGCTTTGGAAACCCGGACGACCTCAAGTACCTGATCGACCGCCTGCACGATGCTGGTATCGGTGTCATCCTCGACTGGGTTCCCGGCCACTTCCCCAAAGACGAATGGGCACTCGCACGTTTCGACGGTCAACCGCTCTATGAGCACGCCGACCCGCGCCGTGGAGAGCACCCCGACTGGGGAACCTACATCTTCGACTTTGGCCGAAACGAGGTGCGCAACTTTTTGGTTGCCAACGCCCTGTATTGGATCGAGGAATTCCATATTGACGGCCTGCGCGTCGACGCGGTGGCCAGCATGCTGTATCTGGACTATAGCCGCGAGGAAGGCCAGTGGCTACCCAATCAATTTGGAGGTCGTGAGAACCTCGAAGCCGTCAGTTTTCTCCAAGAGGTAAACGCCACGGTCTACAAAACGCATCCCGGGGTCATCATGGCGGCCGAAGAATCCACCAGCTGGGGCGGGGTGACGGCATCCACCGAAAGTGGCGGCCTCGGCTTTGGCTTCAAGTGGAACATGGGCTGGATGCATGACAGCCTCGAGTACATTCATGTGGATCCGATGCATCGCTCCTGGCACCACAGCGACATGACGTTCTCTTTACAGTACGCGTTCACAGAGAACTTCATCTTGCCCATTAGCCATGATGAGGTCGTGCATGGCAAGGGTTCGCTTGTCGCCAAGATGCCCGGAGACCACTGGCAACAACTGGCCAACGTTCGTGCGTATTTGGCATTCATGTGGGGTCACCCCGGTAAGAAACTGCTCTTCATGGGCCAAGAGTTTGGCCAGCCCTCCGAGTGGAGCCAAGAACGAGGTCTCGACTGGTGGATCCTCGATCAGCCGGCCCATCAGGGCTTACAGCGCATGGTTTCGCACCTCAACGGGTTCTATCGCGCCAACCCAACGCTGTGGTCCCGCGACAATGACGCCGAAGGCTTTCAGTGGATTGATGGCGCCGACAGCGCTCACAGCGTGATCTCATTCGTGCGCTACGACAACGATGGGAATGCTCTCGCGGTGGTTGCTAACTTTGCCGGGGTTGCCCACCACGATTTCGTGCTCGGCCTCCCGCACTCGGGCGAATGGGTCGAAGCCTTCAACTCCGATGCCACCGACTTTGGCGGCTCGGGCGTCGGCAATTTCGGCGTCGTGCACGCTCACACAGAGCCGTGGGGAGACCTCCCCGCCTCGGCACACCTCACGTTGCCGCCGCTCGGCGTTGTGTTCCTTGCCCGGGCCACCAGCTAGCGGCTCTCGGCTAGAGGTTTGACGTCCCTAAAAGAGCAAGTTTGTGAGGCGCAGTCGCGCCTTACCAACGCGGGGGTCTTCTAGCCCAACAACATCGAAGAGCTCGAGGAGTCGAGTGCGGACAGTGTTTTTGCCGTCGGCGTCCAAGGTTGGAAATAGGGTAAGAAGGCGATCGAAGGCGTCCTCGATGTGCCCGCCAGAAATGTCGAGGTCGACTACGTCAAGTTGGCCCTCGAGATTGGTCGGGTCGGCAGACGCGGCGCCGCGAACGGCTGCGATCGTCTTGCCTTGCAACCGGTCGAGCAAGCTGACTTGAGCTAAACCCGCACGGGCCATCGAATCATTCGGGTTTTGCTTCAAAGCAGTGTTGTAGGCGGCAATGGCGGCCGTGTAATCGCCGCGCTCGACAGCCTCGTAAGCCTCCTGGTGCAACGGTGGAAGCGGGGGCATGGGCGGTGGAACAGGGTTGCCGTCAGCATCCAGCTCGGGGGCAATCCCACCGTCAGCAGGAACAGCTTTGCCGGTCACGCCGTTTTGGGCCGCGGCAGCAATAATCTGATCAAAAACGTCACGCAGCTCCTGCTCTGGAATAGCTCCAGAAAATAGCTGGAGCGGGCGGCCAGAAATGACCGCAGCCACCGTGGGAATGGACGTTGCCTTGAAAGCCTGGACCAGCTGTGGGTTGGCCTCAGCATCAACGCGAACAAAAACAATCTCACCGGCACGTTCCAAGACAAGGCGTTCGAGGAGCGCGGTCGCCTCTGCCAAGGCGGGCTGCCCGGGGCTGGAAAGTTCCACAATCACAGGCACCTGCGCCGAGAGGTCCAAGATGGCTGTGAAATTCGCGTCTGTTCCGTCCAGAATCAGCGCCGGAACAGGAACCGAAGCTCCCGGCTCGCCTCCCCCTCCGGGGCGCGCTCCAGGCTGAGGGGAAGCAGCCGGGGCACCATCAACAGGTCTATTGACGAGAGACGAGAGATCGAGGGCGCCACGAAGATTGGGGATGGGAGGTGGCATCGACATTTTTTTAAAGGCCCTTCGCGGCAATGAGTCCCTGGCTAAAACCAAGAAAACTAATCTTTTCGTCGCTCCCGAGCGGGGGCACGTAGAACGCTAGCTGAATTCCGTACGTTGATTCGATACCTGTTCCTGAAGAAGCAATTCCCGCCAGAATTTTGGTTTGACCCTCAGCGTTGACAGTTGCGCCGGCCTCCGTTGGGCGAATGGTCTCTATCTCGTTGAGATTCACCAGCACAATAGCTCCGGAATTATTCGTGGCCAAGCTCACGGCCTCGCCCGCACCAATCTTCTGCGTAAAGTCGAGACTTGCCTTATCTCCCACTGCCGCACGTTTAGCATCCTTGTAAGGGAGCCCGATCTGATCCCGCAGGCTATCAACCGAGGCATCAAAGAGTCCGGCGTAGGCGCTGGCGTCGCCCTTCATCAGAATGTCACCGTAGGCCAAGGCCACTTGGTCGGGTTCCAGCAGCAGAAGTTTGGAGTCGGGGGCCACGACGGCGCTCCCCACGGAGGCGGGAGCCACCTCAGGAACGATTGCCTTGGGCTCCAAAGTCACCGAATACAGGACGTGATAGTTCTCGCGAGGCGATTGCTGCACAAGCACCAGGCCCGTGGTGGGAACGGTGGGGTCGTTGACATCCTGAATAACCGTGAATACATAGCGCGGCCACGAATCAGTGGCCTGCGGCATCACAAACGTGACAGGAGAGGCAGGGATGGCCGGCAGGGCCTCAACGTTGCCGTCGGCGCTGCGAATCGTGTAATTGGCGGCACGAATTCTGAGGGCCGGTCCCACGAGCCGCGTGGCGGCCGTGGTCGCGTCTAAGTCTTTGTCGGCCGCGGCAACAGTCTCTGAAATGCGCGACAGAATACGAGCAAGTTGAGGTTCTGTGACATCCGGCAAAGGGACTTCTTGACCGGGCTTAACCGAGGCTGTGGGGGTGGGAGTGGCAACACCCTGACCTGTCTGGAATCCGCTCGCACACGATGAAAGTCCGAGAACAAGAGTCAGCCCCACGGGGATGATGACAAAAGCCGATCGATTCTCTAAGGCGCGACGCCCCCTTGCTGGCGTCAAGATTTTGGGCGCGGATCCGCGAGAAATCTGACGATTCTGGCGTGGTTTTGGAGGTTTTGGCATTCGCGATACTCGAGCTCGTCGCTTTGGGCCGTGTTGGTTCTTCATTTTCATGAGAGCCCACACCAAGAGCAACAAACCAACTACCAAGAAGACGCCTCCCAGAATAATAAACCCTGTGGAATATGGAGTCTGGTTGGGAATGGGCCAGGACAAGCGAACGTCTGCGGGGGCATTTGCCACACCATCGGAGGCAATGATCACAGACATGTTCGCGTCTGCGTTCATCGCGAGGCTGACATCATTAGAGCCACCGCGCTCCCCGAACCACAGGTCTGAACCGGCTGGGTTCACGATGGTGTTGGTAACCGGAGTCTCAGGAGAGGTCTCAGCGGCAGACTCTGGCAGGGTTCCCGTTGTGGCCGCGTCCTCGGCCGCCACGTTCGCGGAACTGACGACAAGCTGGCTACTGAGTTCTGCCGTGGTGGGATTGTACGTAATCGTGGCGTAATCAGAACCCTCCAGCCACGCCAGCACGTCGGAAGTACGGCCGAAGCCGATGAACGAATCCTCCGCTCCGCTGGCGGTAACCGTCTGGAGCCCATCATGGCTCTTCAGGACTTCACCATTGATGACAATATAAGGAGCGGCCGGTTCGACAGCGGCCGAAATCGCAGTGAACTCAGGCCCTGAGAAAAATATCTTCTGCGCAAGCCCCGTCCCGAGAAGAACGGCTGCCAACACAAAAGCACTTATTGCAGCAATGAAACGCACGAATTGACCCCTTTTTCGAGCCGCGGGGGTGACCATTTTTCGGCCGGGGCGACACGTTAAGACTCTTCACGATACCCGATAGGTCTGGGTGCAACCTGCGCGTTCTCTCTGAGGGGAACATGTGAAAGGGCACCACATCAATAATTTCAGCGGTAAACTGCCTACGTTGCTGGGGGGCTAACGGAGGTTAAACGTGTCACAGAACGATTCAGAATTCACTCGCGTACTTAGAGGTTATGACGCCGCGGAGGTCGACAAGACGATCCATAAACTTCGTCGCGAGCTGTTGGCACTGAAGACGGGCTTCGACGAGCAGGCCGCGACAATTGTTGCCATCACCATCGAGCTAGAAAGCATCGCGGCCAACGCTGAGCAACTTCGTGAACCTACTTTTAGCGGGCTCGGAGCCAAATTGGCCTCGACACTGTCCATTGCAGAAGAACAATCCGTGCGTCTGGTCGGACGAGCCAATGCCGAAGCGCAACAGATTCTGATTGCCGCAACGCGTGACTCAGAGCAGCTGCGTGTGGAAGCAAATACCGACGCTCGCCACATCCGTGAAGCCGCCGATGTGGCGGCCACCGAAACGCTCAATGACGCTCACAACCGGGCTGACCTTCTCGTGACGGAAGCAGAACACAACGCTCAGGTTTTGGTCAGCGACGCTGAGGATTCTGCCGGCGTCATTCGCGGAGACAGCGCCACCGAGATTGCGAATGCGCGAACCACCGCAAAACGCGATCTTGAGCAGCAACTAGCTGAGCATGAGCGACAGATGGCCGAGGCACGCCTCGTCCTGGTAGCCAAGGGCTTAGAGGGCGTTGACATTAGCGAACAGCTCATGCACATTCTCAAAGTTGATGCCGATCGTGCGGCCCGAATTGATGAGGCCGAAGCTGACTTTCTTGCCCGCCACCAAGAAGCGGTTGCGCAGACGCAAAAGTACGTGGATGATGGCCAGGCTCAGGCAGCGGTTGCGCGCACAAGCGCCCTGGAACGTGAGCGTGCAACCTTGGCGATGGAGACCGAAGCGATTGCCCTCGCGCACACTCTGCGAACAGAGGCTGCAGCGTTTGTCGCCCGTGTAACGACCGAATCTGAAACGCGCGCCGCTCAGCTCGTTTCTCAGGCTGCCAGCAAGGCGGCGCTCGTCCTGGCAGAAGCGGAGGCCGAAGTCGCCAACCTCCGTGTCGAGCGAGAAGCAGTCGCAAGT
>JBLHYZ010000055.1:0-6665 GCA_047631115.1 Alpinimonas sp.
CCATCGCTATGAGCGCGAGCATCGCCAGGGGCACCCATGTGACGAGGAGCCTATGGCGGGCAGGGGCAGGGGCAGGGGCAGGGGCAGGGGCAGGTGGAACGGCGCTTGACGTTCCCGCAGTGCAGCCAGCAGTCGACTGGATCTCTGCCTCTGTGACTTCCGGTACTTCTGGATCGCGAAGCAGGGAACGGTAAGCAACAAGACTGACGGCGCTAAAGAGCAGTCCAGAAAAGGTCAGGTGGATCCCGAGGGGGATATTGAGCCCGGCTGCCGCCGCCCCCATTGCTCCGCCGAGCACGGCACCCACACTCCATGCGGCGTGGAAAGAGTTAAGAATGGATTTACCGGCAAGAGATTGAACTCGGAGCCCCTGAGCATTTTGAGCGACATCGGTGATGGAGTCCATCGCTCCCGCCAAGAACAGGGCCGATGCGAGAAAAACCCAGGCGGGAGCGAGGCCCGCTCCGAGCATGGTGATACTCAGCAGAATCGTTCCGATGACAGCGATGCGGGCCGACCCAAAGCGCCTAATGACAATGCCGGCGAAGAGGCCAAACACGATTGCCCCAACCGGGAATGCCGCCGCGGCAAGTCCAAAATCAAGGTAGGACAGGTTGAGGGCCTCGGCAATCGCTGGGTAGCGTGGCACGATATTTGCCAGGAGCGCCCCGTTGGTAATGAAAACGAGGGTGACGGCGAGGCGGGTGTTCATCGGGGGCCTTCCTCCCGGGAACGCTGTCTCAACCGGGCCACGCGTTCAGAGATGTCTGAGTTGTGAGGGAAAGCTGCCAGCAGGGCATTGGCCAGCACGTAGGGGCCATATTTTTTGGCCGAAAAGCGGTAGGCAACGTCGTCGGCAATGAGTTCGGTTGCAATGCGAGTGGCTTGGGCCATGCGACGGCTGGCCGGAAAGATGGGGGCGACTGCAACGGCGAGTTGACCGATGCCCCGCAGAACCTCGTGGTGTTCGCGCAGGTGGGTTTGTTCATGCTCCACGGCGGCTTCAAGCTCCTGAGGGGTGAGGGCATCGTGCAGGCCGGAGGTCAGGAGCACTTGGCGCCGTAAGGGCATTGCGCCCAAAACGTGCAGGGAGGACTCTACGAGGAGAACGGTGTGCCGGCCAACCGTCGTGGGCTCGGCACCCTTGACGAGTAGGAGGAGTCGAAGATTGCGAGCGTGAGTATCGGCACGCAGTTCCTGAGCTGCAACGCCGAGGCGAAACGTCATAAGCCCGAAGACAGCGATGGCGGCCCAGCCAAGCATGGTGTCAATTGTTGGTCCCAGCCAGCCATGATCGGCGACGTGCTCGACATGGTGGCGAAGTGCCCGTGCGACCAAGGCGCCAAGAGCAAGCGTGAGGCTCGTCAGCGATATCAACAGAGCTAGCATCCACAGATTGAGCACCAAGCGAGGATGCGCCGACACCAATGCGGGTCTCGCGAGCACCCAAGGTGCTAAAAATGTCACTCCCACGTAGGTGAGCACAAGGGCAACGATGAAAGCTGGTTCCATCATTGGCGGGCAG
Organism: Alpinimonas sp.; assembly: GCA_047631115.1. Classification (GTDB taxonomy): domain Bacteria; phylum Actinomycetota; class Actinomycetes; order Actinomycetales; family Microbacteriaceae; genus Alpinimonas. The sequence goes on from JBLHYZ010000055.1 coordinate 1,526, forward strand.
TCTGAGAAATCGCGAACTCCGGGGGCGTTAAGAAAAGAGTCTGACCCCTTCAGCTTACAAAGTGGTTGACATCACTCCGCTAAAGGGTCAAGAGCGGCCCGCAAGAACTGACGGTCCTCATCCGAGAGGGAGCCTGCGAAGAGAAGGAGTGCGGCCGTGCGGTCGTCAGCTCCGTGGAGTGCGGTGCTCATCGTTTCGGTGATCTCGTGGACGCGACTCCGCGCAGCGGAAAAAACGTGACTCCGCCCGGCGGCGGCTTCGCGCACCACAGCGCCCTTGGTGCGCAGGCGGTCCAGCACAGTAATAACCGTGGTGATGGCGGGAACTTTGACGGTAAAGGTGTCCTGAACTTCGCGAGCGGTCAGGGGCCCGGAGGCGTTCCAGAGCACGTTCATGAGGTCAGCTTCGAGCTCACCGCGGTTGCGAGATGTCGTCACGATGGCTGCTCCTCATTTGTTTTTTCTACGTTATGTAGAATAATATTTGGCGTACTACACATTGTAGAAGCAATTCGCCATCAAAGGAACTTTCTCACCATGAACCTCACGACAACGGCCAAGAGTTTATGTGCTCTTGCCACGTTCACTCTGGTGGCACTCGCTCTCGCTGGATGTGCTCCCGCAATGCCTTCCGCCGCGGAGGAACCAGCGGCTATTTCTCCCACAGCATCTGATGTCTGGATCAAAGCGGTGCCTCAGGTCATGGGTGACATGGGGATGACTGCTCTCTTCGGTGTGATTGAGAACTCGAGCGACGAGGACATCATGATTGTGGGCGGCACGGCCGACATCTCGCTCACACTGACGCCGCTTCAAACACATGAAACGGCCACAAATGATGCCGGCGAGATGGTGATGCAAGAGGTTAAGGGTGGCATCGTCATTCCCGCCCACGGTTCGGTGACGCTGAAGCCTGGTGGCTATCACGTCATGCTCTTAGACCTCCTCAAACCCATTGCCGTCGGCGCTGACGTTGTCGCAACCATCAACTTCTCGAACGGCACGAGCCTTGAGATCACCGCGGTTGCTCGTGACATTGCGAATGCGCAAGAAAGCTACGACCCCAATGCAGACACGGGTGCGACTCCGGCGCCCTCGTCCACCATGAAAATGGAATAGCTCCTGTCCTCTTCAGATCAGCCAGGAAGCGCCCGCCGCGCATTTAGTCGGCGGGGCTTCCTGGCGTCTGCGGGCAGCTCAACCGGCGCCTTAGTCGTCGGTGTCGGGGCTGGAGTGGCGGCAAACTCGGCGGCAAACACGGCGGCAAACACAGCCGAGGACATCACGGTGCAGGCGTCAGCTGCATTGAGAGCGGAAACATCTGTCGGTGCAACCATGGTGCAGTTCTATGGAACCCATCAGGCCGGTGTTGAGACGCCGTTTCAAACGTACGGCGTTTTTCTCGGGTTCGATCTGTTGCCCGATGCCACTCTGGTCACCGCTCGGCGCATGATGGAGCTGCTCACCGATGACGCGGCTCGCCTCGGGCAGGGCGATCCCGCCCTGCCCGACAACGATCCCTACCTTGCCGAGAATCCCGCTCGGCTCACCGCAACGTTTGGTTTTGGCCCCGGGTTTTTTTCCAAACTCGGTCTGCAGTCCAAAATGCCGGCAGGCTTTGCGGACCTCCCGGCTTATCGCATCGACAAGCTCGTCCCTGAGTTCAGCGGCGGTGACCTCGTCATCAGCATCGGGGCCGATGACCCGATGACGTTGGCCCACACTGCCAGACAGTTGACGCGAACGGCGCGCAGTTTTTCCTCCATCCGCTGGTCTCAGAGGGGGTTTGTGCGCAGTCAGGGTGTCGCTCCGGCGACCCATACCCCACGCAACTTGTTTGGCCAAGTTGATGGCACGATCAACCCGGCGCCGGGCACCGAAGCTTTTGCGGGACAGGTCTGGGCAGAAGGCAGCCCGTCGTGGTTTGCGGGGGGAACGCAGCTCGTACTGCGCCGCATCTCCATGAACCTCGACACATGGGACAAGCTCGACGAGGGTGGCAAGGAAATCTCTGTCGGGCGCAAGCTCCATAACGGCGCTCCCCTCACCGGCGTGCACGAGTTCGACGCCGCCGACATGGAAGCTAAGAACTCTGCGGGCTTGGCAGTCATTCCTCATTTTGCCCACATGCGGCGTGCACGCACCGACAACCCCCACGAGAAATTTTTGCGGCGCCCTCTAAACTACGATGACGGGATTTTGCTCGATGGAACGAGCAACTCTGGTCTTCTTTTTGCGGCCTACATGGCCAACATCGAGACACAGTACGTGCCCGTGCAGCAGCGCCTCGCTGACCTCGATCTTCTCAACACATGGACGACGCCGATAGGCTCTGCCGTATTCGCTCTTCCGCCGGGATGCCTTCCCGGCGGCTTTATTGGAGAAGGACTACTTTCCTAATGCGCAAAATTCTCATCGCCCTTGGCGCACTCATCGCCGGCCTCGCTCTTGCTTTCGGCGGCGCGACAACCGCCACGGCGCATAGCGAATTCGAAGGGTCAAACCCTGCGCAGGGATCGACGATGAGCTCCGTCACAGAGATCGAATTGACGTTCGGTGAAGCCGTTGTTCCGGATTACTCCACAGTCGTCTTGACGGATTCGGCCGGCACTGCCGTGGAACTGGCATCGGCGACCTATGACACGACGGCGACCGTCATGACCCTCCCCATCGTCTCGGGAGCGCTGCCCAACGGTGATTATGTCGCTGGATTCCGCATTGTGTCCGTCGATGGGCATCCCATCGCCGGCGAAGTCGACTTCACGGTCGCTGGCTCTGACGCCCCCGCCTTCGTTGCCCCTGCGCCTATGGATGACGCTGACACGTCGACCGACGCCGCAACAGAAGATGCGTCGGGCACCAGTGAGACCGTCACAGCCATCAGTGCACAAGAGGAGGGCCCCAGCCTCCTTGTTGTTGTCGGTAGCATCGCCGCGGCTCTTGTTGCTCTCGGTCTTGTGACAGTGGTGCTGCTCGTTGCCATCCGTCGCAACCGCGCTAAGCCAACTGACTAAGTTTTCGCCAACCGCGCCCAGAGGATAGGATTAGTCTCTGTTGCGCCGTCACGGCGAAACATGCCGCCTTAGCTCAGTTGGTAGAGCAATTCACTCGTAATGAATAGGTCGCGAGTTCGACTCTCGCAGGCGGCCCCGAGCACGTTTTACTTGCGGCAACGTCGACGGCAGGAGCGAAACCACATGTCTAACTGGAAACCCAAACTGTGGCTCCGTATCTTGCTGCCCGCCGTGCTCCTCATTATTTGGCTCACGCTGGCCGGCCTCGGCGGCCCCACGTTTGGCAAGATTGCCGGTGTCTCCACCAATGATCAGGCGGGGTTCCTGCCCACGAGTGCCCAAAGCACCGAGGTCAATGGCTGGGAAGCCAAGTTTCGGGAGTCCAATGACATTCCCGCCATCGTCGTTATCGAGACAGATGCATCCGGCCAGATAGCGGATGCCGATCGCCAGGCATTCGCTGACCTAGCAACAACCATGGGAGCCGTTGAGGGCGTTTCCGCTCCGGTTGACCCCAGCCCGGTCAGTGTGATTGGCCCCATTTATTCTGACGACGGGGCTGCGGTGGAGTACATTGTGCCTCTCACAGCTGAGGGCGATAGCCTCCGGACGGTTGTCGATGACTTGCGCGCGACGGTTCTCGATAATACTCCCGGGGGCTACACCGCCTTCGTCACCGGTCCGGCGGGCTTACTTGCCGACTTTATTGGCGGATTTGCGGGCATAGATGGTATTTTGCTCCTCGTGGCCCTCAGTGCCGTGTTTGTCATTCTGCTGGTCGTGTATCGAGCTCTCTTGCTGCCAGTGCTTGTGCTGCTGACCTCTGTGTTTGCGCTGTCGGCATCCATTCTCGGCATTTATTGGCTCGCGGTGAACGACGTCATCAAGGTCTCGGGGCAGAGTCAGGGGATTCTCTCGATTCTGGTCATCGGAGCGGCCACCGATTATGCCCTGCTCATGGTGGCACGGTATCGCGAAGCGCTGTTCGAAGTCGAATCTAAGTGGACGGCCATTGGGCGCGCTTTCAAAGGCGCCTTCGAGCCCATCGCCGCCTCTGCCGCCACTGTAATCGCGGCCCTGCTGTGCCTCCTGTTCTCCGACCTGAACTCCAATAAGAGCCTGGGCCCGATTGCCGCATTTGGGATCGGATTCGCCTTCCTCGCCGCGGTCACACTCCTGCCCACCCTCCTCGTTCTCTTTGGCCGCGCAGCATTCTGGCCGTTCAGACCCCTGGTCGGCGCCCACAAAAGCGCGGCGGAAGGACCGGGAGTCATCATGGGGCTGGAGGGGGTTCGTGGCCTGTGGAAGCGCATCGGCACCCTCATTGCGAGGCGTCCACGCACAACCTGGATTGCAACCCTCTTGCTACTTCTCCTGGCGGTAGCCGCCCTGCCCACGCTCAAGGCCAGCGGCGTTCCGCAGACTGATTTCTTACTCACCCAGTCCCAGGCCGTCGACGGCCAAGTCGTGTTGGGGGATCACTTTGATGCTGGATCGGGTTCGCCCGCTATCATCATCGCCGACGAGGCGACGTACCCGCAGGTCATTGCCGCTGCCGAGCAGGTCGACGGAGTTTCGACCGTAGTGGTTCAGTCTTTGCCTGCGGCGGGTGCTCCCACGGGGCCACCCTCGGCTACGACTGTTCTTGCAGATCCTAAGGTGATTGAAGGCCGCGTTTTGCTGAGCGCTACGCTCACGTATCAGGCGGATTCGAAAGAGGCCGAAGACGTTGTGGCTGTGCTTCGCACGAACCTTGTGGACGTGGACCCTACGGTTATTGTGGGCGGTGTCACGGCGATTGCTCTCGACACGAACACCACCGCTCAGGCCGACCTGCTCAAAATTATCCCCATTGTGTTGCTCGTTATCTTCGTCATCCTCATGCTGTTGCTGCGATCGGTGCTGGCGCCGCTCATCCTGATTGTCAGCGTCGTTGTGAGCTACGCGGCAGCACTGGGGGTCTCGGCGCTGGTGTTCAATAACGTGTTCAACTTTCCTGGTGCCGATGCCAGCGTTCCCCTATTCGGGTTCGTCTTCCTCGTGGCGCTGGGTGTTGACTACAACATTTTCTTGATGACTCGTGTGCGCGAAGAGAGCCTCAAAATTGGAACGCGCCCCGGCATTTTG
>JBLHYZ010000056.1:0-6576 GCA_047631115.1 Alpinimonas sp.
TGCTGCAGATTGCCCAGAACAAAAATGTTGATAACGAGGCCCAAAATGAGCACGCTGAGTACTGCGAGCGAGTTGCGGGTAATGAGCTCGCGACGAGTCAACACGATAGGTGGCCGCGTGCTGGGGGCCCCCGAGTAGCGGCCGCCGGGCACAAAGTTGCGAGGTCGCTTGGGCGGCTTGCGGGGCCGCTTGTCGCTGGCTGGACGGTGACTGCCAAGACCCGAACCATGCTGGGGCGCCGTCAGAACACCGGACTCATGGCGCACCGGATCGGGGCTGCCGGGCTCGAAATGCGGGTTTTGGCCGTGCGCCTCGGTTCCGACGTGAACGTGAGGTTCAGGCGCTGTTTCAAAGATGTACGGCTGACCCGGTTTCCACCCCTTGGGCGGCATGCGGCGCGCACGTTCAGCGGCCTGCTCGTTTTTGACGGCCGAACGCTCCGCACGGGCACGAGCAGAGAAGTGAATGGAGAGCCGAGTTGCGGCATCCGCGAAGGAATCCGTGAGCTTGCGCCAGAACGGAGTCCCATTGTTTTTGCGGTCAGACATTAGGCGTCACCCTCACGGCTTTCTAGGGCAGGGGGGACAAGTTTTGGAGCGCGGGGTGCTCGCGGCTTCTTGGGTGTAATCACGGCTTCGTCAGTGGTGGGCGTTCTGGCCGCGGGTTTTTTAGGAGCAGGTTTCTTCGGAGCAGAGGACAACTCCGCCGCGGCTGGAGCAACTTTGGGCCCTCTGGGGGCTCGCGGCTTCTTGGGCAGGAGAGGCACTGCTGGCTCCAGTGGATGGGGACGGTCGGCTTCTGCCACGACCAGAGGTTCGGAAACCAGCGCCGCCTGCGCCTCGAAAATATTGGCTTCGGCGCGAATGATGGCCGCGGCATCCGCCAGCGTCTCAGCGTTATCGCGACGCTCAGCCAGGGCAGCCCTGCCGCCCCTGCTCATGACCGGAAGAAAGCGCCACAGCAGGTAGCCAGCCACGAGAAGCCCGAGCATCATCAGGGCAAAGAACGGCCACATCCACACGATGGTGTCGCGTGTCACCGGTGCGAGCTCCGAGTTCTCCACCGCAGCGGGCGGTGTCAAGGTGACGTGCGCCATCATGGCGGGCCACTGACCTACATTGGTCATTGTGGCTTTTACCGTTCGGGTCTCCCCCGGGGCTAAGCCAGCGACACTGATTTGGTCGAGGCGCGCAATGGTGTCGCCCAAAGGGGACGTGAGCCAGAAATCCATGCTTGAGTCAAACGTGGTGCTTGAAACGTTCTTGACTGTCATCGCGAGCACAGCAGTTCCCCCGCGCGGAGAAGGCGAAGGTTGGGTCGTTGCAGTGACGCCACCGGCAAAAAGAACGCCTCCCACATCCACGGGGTCCGTTCCGAGGGCCGCCGCGGCAGCAGCAGCATCCGTTTGAGTAGTTTGTGTGGACGAGGCCACGCTGCCGTTGGAATTTGTGGTGGTGGAAACAGTTGACGAGATGAGGGATGAACCGGGCCCGGCCCCCGCGAGACGACGATCGGCGGTCACCGCAAACTGGCTCACCGTCTGCTTGTAAGGCTGCCCTCCGGCATCCGTCCCCTTGACCTCCAGAGAATGCACCCCCGCCTCAAGGGTGGTCGGCAGCGCGATGGTGACCTTGAAGGTTCCAGTACTATCTGCAAATCCACTGGCCACAAGCTTGGGTGTTGAGTACAGGTATAGCTCGAAATAAGAATATGGCTGAAGCCCCGAGACGACGACCTCGACTTGAGCAGTATTGGCGGCGGCCCCCACCGGAATAATGGCGGCCACAGTTGGGGCGGGAGGCACCACAATAACGGGCACGATCACATCGATTCCCACGGGTGCGGGGGTGGAGGTTTCTGCGAGGGAGCTCTGGGCACTGAGAAAACTGCCGAGGGCAATAGCGAGCGCAACGCTCGCGCCCATCACCATCGACAAGGCACCGAACGTCTCAAAAGGACGACGCTGGTTCTTCACGATTCGGGGGACTCCTCACGAGCACGAAGACGAGCCTCGGCTTCGGTGAAGTCAATCCACTGCTGAGAACGGCGCTCATTGTTCATGCGAGAGAAACGGATGTAGAGCACAACAAATCCACCAAGCATGAGCGCGACGAGGAGTGCCCACGGTACAGCCCAGGTAGAAGCCTCGCGATTCGCTGTCGGCATGATGCCCGGGCTGGGAACACCAGCATCGACAGTGCCAATCAGGCCGAATTTGGCGTTGCTCCACAGCCATTGCCAAACCCCTGGCACCTCTGTCGTCACCGCGTGAGAACCATCGGGTAACAGCTCGGGTATGTTCGATGTCACCTGCCCCGACAGTGCCATCCCGAACAGTCCCGATACGGACGAAACGGAGCGAGCGCTAAGCGCAACGTTTCCCGTGTTCTTGACGGTGTACGTCAGAATCATCTTGCCGTTAAATGGGTTGAGGTCAGGCTGGTAGACCGAGGACAGGCCACTCACGGTCAGCCCCGGCTGAAGCTCTCCCGACACGCGAAGGTAGAGCCGCGTTGCAACGCGACGTTCCAGCTTCACTTGACCATCCGGGCTGATGACGGAGACGATGATTCCGCCAACGTGGTCACCGGGCGACGCATCTGCAGGGATACTAATCACGAACGGAATCACCTTCGACGCTCCCGGTGCCACAGTTATTATCTGGCGAGGTGAGCCTTCGAAGCTCACCCACGCGCCAACGCCTGCTGCTGGCAACGTTCCGTCGAGGAGGGAGAAAGCACCGTCTTCTGCGTTGAACGCATCAGTCGAATAAATTGACACGTCCTGAGGGAGGGTCCCTGAATTCTCGATGTAATACGCGTCAGAAATCGTTTGACCGGGGTCGGCCGAAAAGGTAAATCGAGTGCGGGTTGTATCCGGACCTTCCCCGTCAGCAGGAGCACCGGAAAAGCTCTGGGAGTCGTCTGCGTGGGCGGCACTTGGTGCTACAACGACCAGAGCCAGTGAAGCTATTACAGTCACAAAAATGAGCACGAGCGTCGGTGGAAGACTGCTGCGGAATACTAAGACGATTTTGCGAAAAACGAACATGGTTTATTTACTCAAATGGATATGGCCCAGAGTCGTCGCGAATGTGAACGCCGGGTAAATCACGGGTTAAATGGACGCTTTTCGTCGAGAAGGCGCATGCCTATTTCAGTGGCTCGACGGTCCACGCACCCCCTGGCTGCACAACGATCGTGCGGTAATACGCAGCCGTCACATCAAGATTATTATTGGCTATGCACGCCACGCCCAGGCTGAAAGTGCCGCCCGTTTGATGAATTGCTTGACCTGATCCAGAGCCCATGCGATCAGGGGTCAGGGGTGCGAGAAGGATGCTCGTCTGGTCTCCCCCGTACCCAAGGAACTCCCACATCGACCACGAGGCGACGTTGCGCTCGTTACCGGGCATCGCCATAAAAGATGCGGAATTTGTTGACCCCGTTGGGCAGCTGAGAGGTGCCTCGGCGTCGATTTCACTTGCTGATGCGTTGGCGTCGTCGTTCCAGGCCCATTTTCGCCCATCCTCGGCTACGACGTTGTCGGTGTCGACGACGAAAAGGGCTGCGTCGGAAGGCACGCGGGGCGTTTGCACCGCCAACGTCATTACTGCGACGGTTCCGACAACAGCAAAGGCAACGAGGGCCAATCCCGCCAAGGCGAGAATCAGAATGTTACGACGAGACATGATGATGACTTTCTTCTGTCGTTCGGTGACCAAGGAATCAAGAATAGGGGGACGGCACGAATGCCGCCCCCCTCTGGAGCTAGTTGCTGGTGATTACTTCGAGACGAGCGTGAGCGTCATCGTCGAGGTGTAGGTACCAGCGGGCTTTTCCTGAGGAGCAACAAACGTAAGAGCTCCGTTGATGACGGTCTCCCCTACTGTGTTTGCTGCGTCACCCGTGGCAATCACTGCCGGGTAGGAAGCGTAGCCGGCAACCTGAGTTGCTCCGACCTGGGTCGCGGCAGCGGTCGCACTGACCTTGTTCAGAACGAGTCCAAGCTGGGTCTTGCTGATGCTGTTCGTCAAGTACGAGAAGTCGGTAACCGAAGCGGTCAAGTTCCAACCCGGACGTGAGTGGACACGTGCATCGTTGACCGTGATGTTGGGCAACGTTCCCGTTGAGGTCGACTTGTTTGCAACCAAGACAGCCGAACCAAACGTCACCGAAGCAGCCGAAGGAACCGCGAGGCTCAAGGTTCCATCTGCGGCGTCAACCACTGTGGCGTTCATGCTTACAGACGCTGTTGTTGACGAGACCGTCAGCGTCGCGACGTCGGATGTTATGTATGTCGCGCCGTTGTTGTTCGAGACCAGCGCCTGGTACTTGTCGCCACTGTCATCGGCGATGGTAACTGCCGAGACAACAAGGGTTCCCGTTGTTGCAGAAGGAATGTCCGTGAACACCGTGTTTGCCGTGGCCTCAGCCTTCTGCCATTTGATGTCGGTTCCTGCAGCTGGATCCGTTCCACCAAAAGCAGCGGTGAAGGTCACGTTGGAACCAGCAGCAACGGTCTGCGACACAGGCTGTGTCGTGACGCGGAACTGGTTGGTCACAGGCGTGTCGGTAGTTGAGTACGCACCCGTCCCGGCGGTCACCATGACCGTGCGGTAGTACGCGGCTTCAACGGTAAGCCCGTTGTTGCTCGTGCACGCCACACCGAGGTAGTAGCTTCCACCGGCACTCTTCACGCCGGCGGGAGCGCCAAGGTTGAAGGACGACGGTGCAAGGTTGACATTCAGCAGGTCCTTGCTGGAAACGCGGCTACCAAGGTTCTTCGAGGCATCCCACGTGCTCGATGCCGTTGCCGACTTCGAAGCTGCGGTTAGGAACGCGAATGAGCCTGTGGAGTTTGCATTACAGGTGAACACACCGTTTTGGTTGGCTGAGGAGGAGGACGCAATCGCGTCATCACTCCAGCCAAAGACGGTGGAGTTCGAAGTCAAGGCACCATTGGTGTCGAATACGTACACCGCCCCAGCAGAGCCGTTGGTCTGTGTTACAGCCGAGGCTGCTCCCGCAGCGACAAGTACCGCCGCTATGGTGACGACGCTGACCGCTACGGTGCGCATCTTTTTCTTGGAAAACATTTCTATGAAACCTTTCGAGTGAGGTAGAAGTTAGAAAAGGTGGCTGGAATTAGCCGGAGATGCGGGTTTGTGTGATGGTCGAAGGAGCCAAGAAACCGTACTTGAGCTTTACCGAACCGGACTTTGCGGCTGACGACGTTGAGGTGTTCGTGAGGCTGGTGCTCTTGGTGGGGTCGACCAGGTCGGCGAGGTTCGCGTCGTACTTGGCGTCACCAGAGGTTACACGGGCGTACTCAACGATGATGTAGGTGTCGCGGCCAAAGTTCACAGCGTTGACGGGAGCGTTGTAAAACGTTGCGTTAGGTACCATGTTGACGCCGGTGCCGGTGACGGCGGTGACGCCCTCAATGGTGCCCATGACGGTGGTTGCCTTCATCTTCGGGAAGCTTCCGCCGGTGTTCATGGCGATGAAGCGTGAAGCCGACATGGGCATAATTTTGTTGATGCCGAGCGTCGAGGCGTCGTGCTCCTGGCCGTAGCCGTTGGTTCCAGCGTTCACGGAGTTACCAATGAGCGTCTTGTCGGCAGCAATCATGCCAGCCCAGTCGGCACCGGTTCCTGAACCCGTCTGAGGGGTGATCGCCGTGATGCGCGTCGTTCCGTCGGTTGCATAGACGGGGGTGACACCTTCGAAGATCTGCTTGAGCTGAGCAACCGTGAGGTTCTCAATGCCGGCAGCCGAACCAGAGTCGTAGACATAACCGATGGCGTCACGGCCGAAGGGGATGCGAACCATGGTACCGGCGACGTTTGCTGTTCCACCACTGGATGAACGAACGAGGTCAACCTCACCGGGAATGGTGGTCGTGGCAACCTGTGGGTAGGCAAGCGTGCTACCGGTCACAGCGTTGGGGTAGTTCTGGGCGGATGCCAAGAACGAGGTGTTGTTGATGGAAGCAAGGAGAGCCTTGCGGCCATCGCCGGAACCATTGGGACGGCCGAAGCGCTTTCCCGAGGTCTTGGCAATGATGTAAGGGGTTCCTGTGGCGTCGAACGAGCCAGAGGCTGCGTTGTTGACCAAGGATCGAACGGGCGAACCGGTGATAGACGTGCCCTGAATGAGCGAGCCTACGACGTCTTCAAGGGTGTCAGAACCAACGATGGAGTAGGACTCAGCAACGGGGTCTGCGTGAGCGGGCACTGCAAGAGCGAAACCAGACATGGCTACGCCGACAACAGCACATAGCGCGATGACTTTCTTGGGGATCACGGTGATGCCTTTCGATATGTGATTAGTGAACACTTCCGAACAGAAGTGGCTTTTCTGGAAAGAAGCAACAGATTTTAGAATCCGTGTACTTCTTCCAAGCTGTGGGGGGCTCACGGCCGGCGCCTGAAGCGCGCGAACATGGGCACTGCTGCTGCAGCGGCGAAGCCAGACAGGAGCCCAGCGGGAACGGCGGCTGCAACAGGGCCGAGGATGGGGTCATCCGGAGTAGGTCTTCCGACCAAGGCTCCGGCCGGAGCACCCGTTGCGG
>JBLHYZ010000057.1:0-6539 GCA_047631115.1 Alpinimonas sp.
GTGTGCGGGAACCTCCGTGTGGAGCGTGAGCTTCTCGGGCCGAACACCGAGCGTGACAAGACCGGTGTGGCGTGCTGCGCGAGACGTGGGAACGACGATGTGGTTGCCTGCAATATCCAGCGAGATGGTGTCGGCAGTGCTCGCCGCAACCTGACCCGTAAAAAGATTGGACTGGCCGAGGAAGTTGGCCACAAACGCCGTGCGTGGAAGCTCGTAAAGCTCCTGCGGGGCGCCCATCTGTTCGATGCGACCCTTGTTCATGACGGCCACCGTGTCGGCCATTGTCATGGCTTCTTCTTGGTCGTGCGTGACGTGCAAGAAGGTGAGCCCGACCTCCGTTTGGATCGCCTTGAGCTCAAGCTGCATCTGGCGACGAAGTTTGAGGTCGAGAGCGCCGAGGGGCTCATCGAGCAAAAGAAGTGCGGGCCGGTTCACGACGGCACGGGCCAGGGCCACGCGCTGTTGCTGTCCTCCCGAGAGCTGCTGGGGCCTGCGATTGGCAACGTGGTCGAGCTCAACGAGGCGCAGGACTTCGTGGGCCTTTTCGACAGCATCTTTGATGCCACGGCGGTGCAAGCCAAACGATACGTTCTCCAACACGGTCATATGCGGGAAAAGTGCATAACTTTGAAAAACGGTGTTGACTGGCCGTTGATAGGACTTGGTGTTCGTGACGTCTTTTCCGCCGACAAGAATCTTGCCTTCGGTGGGGTCTTCCAGCCCCGCCACGAGACGCAACGTTGTGGTTTTTCCACAGCCGCTGGGGCCGAGGAGGGCGAAGAAGGAACCTGCAGGAACGAAAAGGTCGAGGTCCTCAATCGCGGTGAAGCCCGGGAATCGTTTGGTGATGCCGACCAGTTCTAGATCGGCACCACTTTCAGCAAATGTGCCAGTTGCCACTTAGAGAACCTGTGCCCGTTCAAATGCAATCGAATATGCGGAATCTTCCTCAGGGGTGAGCTGACGGTAGGCGTGTGAACGGGCAAGGGTGGCAGCATCCGGGAAGATGAGCGGGTTCGACGCCAGTGCGGGGTCGATCTTCATCATCTCTTCTTGAGCGCCCACCACGGGGGTGATGTAGTTGACATAAGCCGCGACCTGAGCAGCAACGGCGGGGTCGTAGTAGTAGTTGATGAGCTCTTCGGCATTTGCCTTGTGAGCTGACCCCATGGGAATCATGAAGTTGTCACTCCACAGGTAACCGCCCATTTCGGGAACCGCGAAACCGTATTTCTCTGACTCAGCTTCGGCGTTCATGATGAACAAGTCACCTGACCAGACCATGGCAGCGATGACGTTGCCGCTGGCAAATTCTTCACTGTAGTTATTCCCCGTGAACGCGCGAACCTGGCCGTCGGAGACCTGCTTCTTGACAACCTCGAGAGCGGCGTCAAATTCATCTTGACCCCAGTCGGTATCGATGTCGACACCCTGGCTCTGCATGATGAGACCAATCGTGTCTGTCCACGAGCTGAGAAGTGTGATCTTGCCCTTCAGCAGAGGGTCCCACAGCTCTTCGACCGAGGTCATACCGCCAGGGAAGTCTGCATTGTTCCAGCCCAGGCCGGTCAGTCCCGACTGCCAAGGAATCGAGAACTGACGTCCCGGGTCATACGTGATGTCTGCAAGCGAGGGCGACAGATTGGCCTTAACGTTGGGCATAGCAGCCATGTCGATGGGCTGAACCACAGCGCGACGCACCATGCGGGCCGCAAAGTAGTCCGTGAGGGTCATCAAGTCATAGCCGATGTCCTGGCCCAAATCGAGCTGGTCCTTCACAACCGCGTAGAAATCTTCGTTAGAGGGGATCGCCTCCTGGTATTCAACGGTGATGCCCGTTTGCTCCTCGAAAGCAGCGAGCGTGGGGTACGCACCAGCATCGTCGACGTCGATGTAGAGGGGCCAGTTGGCCCAACGGAGCGTCTTATCACTGGCCGATGCGTCGGCAGCCGGCGTGATGACAGCACTGGCACCCGGAGCACAAGCGGCCAATCCAGCGGCGACTGCACCCGCGCCCGCAGTAGCCAGCAGCGTGCGTCGCGTGACCTTCGACTGCATGGCGTGTTTGATGAGAGCTTGAACTCGCGGATCTTGGGGCATTGAACGTTCGGTCATTATCTGAGTACTCCTCATAAATTGGCCGAGGGCAACGGTGCCTACGACGGTTCGTCTTTAGATACTGGCATAAGTGACACATCCCGCGCACGTCAAATGCGGAAAAGAACATCGATGTAACGCAAAGTTTACGAAATCCGTACCAAATTGGTCATAAAGCATTCCTTTTCGTCGGTCATGCCGACTAATGTGATGTCGACGGGGTTATCAAGAGTGACCGCGCAGTCAAGGAGTCTCATGAAGGTCGCAGTTCCCACCGAGGTCAAAAACAATGAATTTCGGGTTGCCATCACCCCGGCGGGTGTGCATGACCTGGTCTCCCACGGTCACGAAGTTCTTGTTCAAGCGGGCGCCGGCCTTGGCTCTTCGATAACGGATGCGGAGTACGTCACTGCGGGAGCGAGAATTCTCCCCGACGCCGCCACTATTTGGGCTGCCGCAGACGTGCTCCTCAAGGTCAAGGAACCCATCACCAGCGAGTACCAGTATTTTCGCGAGGGCCTCGTGCTCTTTACCTATCTTCACCTCGCAGCGGAACCCGAGCTCACCCGCGCCTTAGTCGATGCCAAGGTCACTGCCATTGCCTATGAAACCGTCCAGCTCCCCACCCGCGCTCTTCCGTTGCTCGCTCCCATGAGCGAAGTAGCGGGTCGCCTCGCGCCCATTGTGGGCGCCGCAGCTATGCTCAAGCCCAACGGCGGCCCCGGCCTTCTGGTCCCTGGCGTGCCGGGAACCCACCCCGCCAAAGTTGTTGTTCTCGGTGGCGGCGTTGCCGGCACAAACTCGGCTCAGATTGCTGTGGGCATGGGCGCCGATGTCACCGTGCTCGACACAAACCTCTTTCGTCTGCGCGAGCTGGATGCCATTTATCAGGGTCGCATCAAGACCATCGCATCTAACTCGTTTGAAATCGAGAAAGCATTACTCACCGCCGACCTCGTGATCGGCTCCGTTTTGATTCCCGGTGCCAAGGCGCCCAAGCTCGTCAGCAACGATCTCGTTTCGCGCATGAAGCCCGGAAGTGTTCTGGTCGACATCGCGGTGGACCAGGGCGGCTGCTTTGCCGATACCCACGCCACAACCCACGCCGACCCCACGTTCACCGTGCACAATTCGCTCTTTTACTGCGTGGCAAACATGCCCGGCGCTGTTCCCAACACCTCCACGTACGCACTCACCAACGCCACACTCCCCTACGTTCGTGCTGTGGCGAACCACGGATGGCGCAAGGCCCTTGCTGCCGATCCCGCACTCAAGCTCGGCCTCAACACGCATGAGGGTTCGGTTGTCAACGCAGCCGTTGCTTCAGCCGTTGGTCTGGACTGCCGCGATCTGGAGTCTGTTTTCGCCTAGGGCTAGAACCCCGGAAGCACGTCCAGCATCGTAAGCACGGATCCACCTTCGGAGACATGCTCGGCAAGTGCTCCGTTGAAGACGGCATTTGCGGGTGCGTTGAGGTGCGCCTGGAAGGCAGCAGCGTCACGGTACTCCTCGTAGACGAGGAAAATCGTGGGGTCGGCTTGGCTCGACGAGGCGGCAAAGAAACGATTGCCCACCTCGGCACGCACCTGTGTGGTGTAGCCAGACAGGAGTGATGCGACCTGCGCTTCGTGACCAACAAGGCTTTTTATTTCCGCAATGAGGGTAACAACGCCTTCAGTGGATGAGTTTTTCTCTGAATTTTTCACGTTGAAGACTCCAAAATAATCGTATTTTTACGTGCCTCCAGGGGCAGCGGAACGTGCAAGATTTCAGAGTATGAGAACCGAATCGCCGCGTCAATTTGGCACCCCTGCGAGAGGAAGTGTGAGCGTGACGCGCGTGGCGACTCCCTCGAGACTCAGGTAGATCGCCGAACCGCGATTGGTGTGAGGCAAAACATCCCGCGAGCGCCTCACCGCCCGAACCTCCGCCGGTGAGCAATCGTCAAAAATATAGGACGCATGGGGACGAAGCCGGGCGTGCAAGGCGAACTGTGACTGCCAATCCTCAACATCGCCAACGAAAATGCTGGCGACTGCGTCACTCGAGACCTGAAAAAGATCCGGGGGTAGCTTTCCAATGTCGGTCAGGCTGAGAGGACTGACGCCACCGGGGGCCTCTGCTTCGTCTGCTTCGTCTGCTCCCTCTGCCATCTTTGCCATCTTTGCCATCTCGGCCATCTCGGCCATCTCGGCCATCTCGGCCATGCGTAATCGTGGTCGGGCCGTCACAAGTATGTATGACTGCCCCGGATGCCATCGCATGAGAGGCGGCCTGGGCTGTGTCCCCTCTGGCCAGGTTCCAGAACCTGACACGCTCGGGGCTTGCGCTAGCGCCACCTGGAGGGCCTTCTCTCCCCAGGTGGCTCGGCCCGGCGGAGATCGGAAAGCGAGTGTCGACTTCATGAGGGCAGTCCATGACGACGTAAGAAGTGAGCCGCTCTGTGACACGACGACCACGAAGACTCCCCGCTGCGGGCCCGTTCGGAGGAGTACCAAGAGCTGCTCCAGAAATACATCCCTGTGCTCGAGTGTGAACTCGGCCAAAAGAGCCTCCAGGTTATCCAGAAGGACGAGTGTATCGTCACTCACGGTTGCGATCCTGTCCCACGCTTCTTCAGGGTTGTGCACCCCTAACGAGACGTGACGATGCGTCTGGGAAGCAATCAGCCGCAGCGTGGTGGATTTTCCAGACCCCTGCTCCCCCAGAATCAGCAAGTGTCCGTCCCTGCGGGGACAGTAGTTCGCGACCGTCTGGCGCTGGTCGTCCGGCTCGTCGAGAAGACCAAGAAGAACCGAATCCTCTGGCGCGGCTCGCCCATTGTCATCGAGCCTCAACGTGAGTTCCTGACGTGAGAGGTGATGGGGCAATTCCGGCAACCAGGGGCGACGGGGTTGCCAGAGTGGATGACCTGCTCGCCAGCGGTCGGCAAGCTCGCCTCCCTGAACGGAGTCGGCCGCAGTCGACTGTGCTACCTGAAGACGGGTCAACGTCAGGCCGGTGGCCCGGAGCACCGCGCGACCAGGAATCTCGGGCAGGTTGTGGGCAGCATCCGATTCAAGAAGAGCCATGCTGTCGCTGGCGTTGTTCACGCGAAACACAATGCGGAGTGCACAGTTAGCCAATATCCCGTCGGCGAGCACCCCCGTCGCGCGCTGGGTACCCAGAACAAGGTGAACGCCCAGGGCTCGACCTCGAGCCGCGATATCGAGAAACAGCGGCTGAAGCTCCACGAACCTATCGACGAGTGCGCGGTATTCGTCAACCACGATGACGAGTCTCGGAAGGTGGGTCCCTTCTGGAATGTGCCGAATGTCGGTAACCCCAGCCGAGTTGAGCGCCCGCTCTCTGAATCGTAGTTCGGCTCGAAGACTGTGCAAAGCGCGTTGAGCGGCGGCGATGTCGAGGTCGGTCACGATGCCCAGGCAGTGGGGCAGCTCAGCGATGCGGGCAAACCCTGATCCTCCCTTGAAATCGATAATGAGGTACGTAAATTCCTCCGGCGAATGGCACAGAGCGGTGGAGAGAATCCAGCTGAGCAGAAACTCCGTTTTTCCCGTTCCCGTCATGCCCGTGACGACAGCATGCGGACCATGAACGACCAGGTCGAGCTCCAGCACTCCTCCGCTGCTCATCCCCACTGGGGCCGCTAGCGAGGATCGTGTTTCCCGTGGGCTCACATCACCGCCGCCCTCGGCGAGGTTGGCCCCCATGCGCAAGCGCAAGACATCCCCCAAGGCGCAGTCGGTCGGGAGTTGTGCATCCGGCTGAGCCTGCTCGATTTGCCGCGACGTGTGCTCGAGGCGCTGGGCAAAAGAACGCGCTTCGATCGCCGTGAAGTAGTCGGGGATGAAGGCCACGGAGCCATGCCGCGGATGGTCTCGGTCGCTCAGGCGCCCCTCGTTCGGAGACACAACTTCGATTACGTAGCGAGCCGCGGGAGGAATGTGCGCCTCGCTCTCGACCAGGAGAATAGGCCACGTGCCAACAGCGCTCAAACCCCCCGCTATGTGTTCCACTGCATGCACCGCCAGCGTCGCCGGCGCAACATTCCACGAGAGCTGCATCCACAGCGCCCTCAGCAAAGACAGGCTGAATGCCGGATTTCCGACGCACACAATCCCCGCGGCGGCATCCGCCAGAAGAGGCGAGAGGTCCTGCGCTGGACCAGCACCCGCACGAAGACCAAGACGAACGGTTGCTGACGTGGCGAAATCGTCATTCCACGGCGGTCGCGCGCGCGGATCGAGAGTGGACAGTTCCGCGGCAGCGGGATGAGCCTGCCTGAGGTCGCGGCGGTCACGCGCACTCTCGCTCTGAATGGCGGCCTCCGCTTCAACGCGTTCCTCTCCCGCCGCGACATGAGCCTGACGTTGGCGCCTGCGCTCGCCCGCACGGGCATCCAGAAAACTGGCTACCGCCATCACCGGGCCCATCAAAGC
>JBLHYZ010000058.1:0-6489 GCA_047631115.1 Alpinimonas sp.
GGGCTAGCAATCCTCACCGGTGGAGCCACCTCTGAGCAGGCAGGTATCGACGCCGCCCACGCGATTATGACCACAGACTCGGTGCCCAAGCTTTCGGTTCGCACCGTTTCAGCCCTCACCGTTGATGCCGCAGACTACGTGATTGGCGGGATGGCCAAAGGCGCCGGCATGCTCGCTCCCGGTCTGGCCACCATGCTGGTTGTGATCACCACCGACGCCATGCTCTCCAGTGCCCAACTCGACGCAGCCCTGCGTCAGGCCACCCGTGTCACCTTTGATCGGCTCGATTCCGATGGCTGCATGTCTACCAACGACACCGTCACCCTTATGGCTTCCGGCGCATCCGGTCATGAACCTACCCTCGATGACTTCACCACCCAGCTCACGGCCCTGTGCCAAGACCTGGCGTTGCAGCTGCAGGCGGATGCCGAAGGTTCCAGCCACGACATCGCCATCACGGTCACCGGCGCCATCAGCGAAGACGAGGCGGTAGATGTTGCCCGTGCCGTCGCGCGCAGCAACCTGTTTAAGGCAGCAATGTTCGGCAACGATCCCAACTGGGGTCGCGTGTTAGCAGCCGTGGGAACGACGCAGGCAACGTTCGATCCTTATAACGTGGATGTCTCCTTCAACGGTGTGAAGCTGTGCATCGCTGGCGAACCGGGGGAGTCCCGCGAACTCGTGGACCTGTCTCCGCGTGCCGTAGACGTTGTCATTGACATCAAGGCCGGCCCGGAATCGGCCACGATCTGGACCAACGACCTCACCCACGATTACGTGCACGAAAACAGTGCGTACGCGAGCTAATCGCGCGCTCCCCCCCTATATAAGGCACACCATGACTGAAATTCGCACCGAAGAAGACGCTGCCGCCGCGGTCAAAGCTGCCACCCTCATCGAATCCCTCACGTGGCTGAAGAAGTTTCGCGACGAAATCATCGTGGTCAAATTTGGCGGCAACGCCATGGTCAGCGAGGAACTCACCCGCGCCTTTGCCGAAGACATGGTCTACCTGCGCACCGTGGGCATCAAACCCGTCGTTGTGCACGGCGGTGGCCCCCAAATCTCCAAGATGCTCGAACGCCTTGGTATTGAGAGCGAGTTTCGTGGGGGATACCGGGTAACCAGCCCCGAAGCCATGGATGTTGTGCGCATGGTCCTCACCGGCCAAGTCAGCCGGGACCTGGTTGGTCACATGAACGAACACGGACCGCTTGCTGCCGGAATCTCGGGCGAAGACGCCGGACTTTTTGTGGGGGAGCGCCGCGGCGTCGTCATTGATGGCGAAATGGTGGACCTTGGACTCGTCGGTGATGTCGTGGGAGTCGATCCGGATGCCGTTCACGCCCTCATCGATGCCGGGCGCATCCCCGTTGTCTCTTCCATTGCCCCCGACAAAGACACCCCCGGGCAATCGTTGAACGTTAACGCGGATGCCGCTGCCGCCGCGCTCGCCGTGGCCCTCGGTGCCGCCAAGTTGGTGATTCTCACGGACGTGCAGGGCCTCTACAGTGATTGGCCCAACCGTGACTCGCTGGTCTCGATGATTCGAGCATCCGAGTTGGAAGCCCTGCTGCCCGCCCTCGAATCTGGAATGATTCCCAAGATGACCGCGTGCCTTGCGGCAGTGCGGGGCGGCGTTGCCAAGTCGGCCATCATTGACGGCCGCATCCCACACTCCATCCTTCTAGAAATCTTCACGCAAACCGGGAGCGGCACTGAAGTTGTTCCCGACTAGCGCTGTCATGCCCTATAAAGGCTGTCGTCCTAGACTTGCTCTTTAGCTCCGAGCCTCGGCGCAAAAAATCCCGGCCACAGAAAGTAGCGTTATGACCCGGCACTTCCTTCGCGATGACGACATCACCCCCGCAGAGCAAACAGAGATTCTCGATCTTGCCGCGCGCGTGAAAGCCGACCGCTGGAGTGAGCGCCCCCTTGCCGGGCCCCAGACGGTTGCCGTGATTTTCGACAAGACCTCGACTCGCACACGTGTCTCCTTTGCCGTGGGCATTACTGACCTGGGTGGATCGCCACTCATTATCTCCACGGCTGACAGCCAACTGAATAGCAAAGAGAGTGCCTCCGACACGGCGCGTGTTCTCGAGCGTCAGGTTGCCGCCATCGTATGGCGCACGTTTGCGCAGAGTGGCCTTGAGCAAATTTCACAAGGAACACGCGTTCCCGTCGTCAACGCCCTTTCTGACGACTTTCACCCCTGCCAGCTGCTCGCTGACCTGCTCACCATTCGTGAGCACAAGGGTGCTTTGGCCGGCTTGACGGTCGCCTTCCTGGGTGATGGCCGATCCAACATGGCTCAGTCGTACCTGCTGGCCTGCGCCACCGCGGGCATGCACGTGCGCATTGGTGCGCCCGTTGGTTATCACCCCACCGACGACGTTGTTGCCGATGCCGTGCGCATCGCCGCGACGACGGGTGGTTCTGCAGCCGTCACCACCTTTGCCTCCGATGCCGTTGCGGGCGCCGATGTTGTCGTCACCGACACCTGGGTGTCCATGGGCAAAGAGAACGAAAAGGCCCAGCGCGTGAGCGTCTTTGGTGCCTACCAAGTGAATGATTCCCTCATGGCGGAGGCTAAAGAAGATGCCGTCTTCATGCACTGCCTTCCTGCCGACCGTGGCTACGAAGTCGCCGCTGAAGTGATCGACGGACCTCAGAGCATTATTTGGGATGAAGCCGAGAACCGCACGCACGCGCAGAAGGCCCTGCTCGTCTGGCTCCTACGCCACAACGCCTAGAATTAGCCCACCGAAGTTTTCGTAAGGAGAACCATGTCTGATCGCGTCGTACTCGCCTATTCCGGTGGCCTCGATACCTCTGTGGGTATCGGCTGGCTCAAAGATGCCACTGGCAAAGAGGTCGTGGCCATGGCCATTGACGTCGGCCAAGAGGGCGAGAACATGGAGGATATCCGTCAGCGTGCCCTCGACTGTGGCGCGGTAGAAGCCGTGGTTATCGATGCGCGTGACGAGTTCGCCAACGATTACATCGTGCCCGCCATCAAGGCCAACGGTATGTACCAGAAGCGCTACCCCCTGGTGTCGGCGCTCAGCCGCCCCATCATCGCCAAGTACCTGGCCCAGACTGCCAAGGAACTCGGTGCGGATTCCATCGCCCACGGTTGCACCGGCATGGGCAACGACCAGGTTCGTTTCGAGGCCGCTGTCGCCGCCCTCGCCCCCGATCTGCTGTGCATTGCCCCCATTCGCGACCTGTCGCTCACCCGCGACAAGGCCCTCGAATACGCCGCCAAGCACAACCTTCCTATTGCGCAGAGCAAAAAGAGCCCCTACTCCGTTGACCAGAACGTCTGGGGCCGCGCGGTAGAAACCGGCTTCTTGGAAGACCCCTGGAACGCGCCCATCGAGGACATTTACACCTACACGGCAGATCCTTCGATTCCTCGTGACGCCACCGAGATCACCATCACGTTCACCGAGGGTGTTCCCACGGCCATCGATGGCAAAGCTGTCACACCGTTGCAGGCAGTTGTTCTGTTGAACAAGTTGGCCGGCGCCCAGGGCGTTGGCCGCATCGACATGGTCGAAGACCGTCTCGTCGGCATCAAGAGCCGTGAGGTCTACGAATCGCCCGCCGGCATCACCCTCATCAACGCTCACGAAGAACTCGAGAACCTCACTATGGAGCGCGACGTCGCACGCTACAAGCGTCGCGTCGAAGCCGAGTGGGCTGAGTTGGTCTACGACGGACTCTGGTTCTCGGGCCTCAAGCGTTCACTCGATGTGTTCATCAACGACACCCAGAAGTACGTTTCGGGCGAGGTGCGCGTCACCCTTCACGGTGGCCAGGCCGTCGTTACCGGGCGTCGCTCGGATCAGAGCCTGTACGACTTCGATTTGGCCACTTATGACACTGGCGGAACGTTTGACCAGTCGCAGGCCAAGGGCTTTATCGAACTCTGGTCGCTCCCCAGCAAGATCTCGGCACGCCGTGACCAAGCCAATCAGGCTAACAAAGCATAAGTAGGCCTTTTTATGAACGCTTCCACCTCCAGCGACGGCGCCTCTCGGGCGTCGGAGGCGGGTGCCCTATGGGGTGGCCGTTTCACCAGTGGCCCGTCACCGGAGTTGCTTGCGCTTAGTAAGTCCACGCACTTTGACTGGGTGTTGGCAGAATATGACATCAACGGGTCCCGGGCGCACGCCACTGCGTTGGCTGCCGCGGGGTATCTCACTCAAGCCGAACTCACCGTCATGCTCGACTCGTTGGAGACCCTGCGCCAGCAACTGCGCAGCGGTGAGTTTGTCGCTCTGGAATCCGACGAAGACGTGCATTCGGCACTCGAGCGTGGCCTCATCGCCATCTCTGGTGCCGAGGTTGGTGGCAAGCTTCGGGCAGGTCGCAGCCGCAACGATCAGATCGCCACCCTGGTGCGGTTGTACATGCTGGATCACGCTCGCATCATCGGCCACGATGTCATCGACCTCATCGATGCTCTCGCGGCCCAGGCTGCGGCGCACCCGCACGCCATCATGCCTGGCCGTACACACCTGCAGCACGCCCAGCCCGTTCTTCTCGCTCACCACCTTTTGGCGCACGCATGGCCTTTGGTGCGCGACCTCGAGCGTTTGCGCGACTGGAGCGTTCGGTCGGCAACGTCGCCCTATGGTTCCGGCGCTCTTGCCGGTAGCTCGCTCGGTCTCGACCCGCAGTTGGTCGCCGACGAACTGGGCCTGACAGGCCCCACCGAAAACTCGATTGACGCCACCGCCAGCCGCGATGTCGTTGCAGAGTTTGCTTTTATCGCGTCGCTCATCGGCATCAACTTGTCTCGTCAGGCAGAAGAAATTATTGTATGGGCGACCCGCGAGTTTGGCTTTGTCACCCTGCACGACGGGTACTCCACTGGGTCTTCCATCATGCCGCAGAAGAAGAACCCCGATATTGCCGAGCTCGCTCGCGGTAAGTCGGGTCGCCTGATCGGTAACCTTTCTGGCCTCCTGGCAACTCTCAAAGGCTTGCCCTTGGCCTACAACCGGGATCTGCAAGAAGACAAAGAGCCGGTTTTTGACTCGGTCAACACCCTTGAGGTCTTGCTTCCCGCTTTCACCGGCATGGTGGCAACGCTCACTTTCAACACCGACCGCATGGCCGAGTTGGCGCCGCAGGGCTTCTCTCTGGCCACCGATGTTGCCGAATGGCTGGTCAAGCAGGGCGTTGCTTTCAGGGATGCCCACGAGATCAGTGGCGACCTGGTTCGCTTCTGCGAATCCAAGGGTCTGGAACTCCACGAGCCCAGCGACGCTGAGTACACGGCCGTTTCGCCCCACCTCACCGCCAGCGTGCGCGAGGTTCTCACCGCCAAGGGTTCCGTGGAAAGCCGCGATGGTGCGGGCGGCACAGCTCCCGTGCGGGTGGCCGACCAACTGGCGTCACTCACCGGGCGTGTTCGCGACCTCACTTCCGCGCTGGGGCTCGACTCCTAATTCTTTTATCTCGCACCATCTGACATCCATCGACAAAGGAGTACCCGTCCGTGACGCTGAGCCCGCCATCTGAGGCACTGATCCATCAGCGCAATGACCCCAGCTTTGACACCCTGTGGGATGAGCTGGTGTGGCGCGGTCTCGTGCATGTCTCTACCGATGCGGATGCCCTGCGCACGCTGTTCGCCGGCCCGCCCATCACGTACTACTGCGGGTTTGACCCCACGGCGCCTAGCTTGCACCTGGGTAACCTTGTGCAGCTCCTCCTGCTGCGCCGCATCCAACTTGCCGGCCACAAGCCGCTGGGTCTGGTCGGTGGCTCCACGGGCCTTGTGGGGGATCCTCGTCCCACCGCTGAGCGCACGCTGAACACCAAGGAGACGGTCAACGAATGGGTCGGCTACCTCGGCAGTCAAATCTCTAAGTTTCTGAGCTTCGAGGGTGATAACGCCGCGCGCATGGTGAATAACCTCGACTGGACAGCCCCCCTGTCAGCCATCGACCTGTTGCGCGATATTGGCAAGTACTTTCGTGTCGGTGCCATGCTCAAAAAAGATGCGGTGAGCGCCCGCCTCAACTCAGAGGCCGGCATCAGTTACACCGAGTTCAGCTACCAGATTCTGCAGGGACTCGACTTCCTCGAGCTGTGGCGCACGTACGACTGCCAGCTGCAGACCGGCGGTAGTGACCAGTGGGGTAATCTCACCAGCGGTATCGACCTGATTCATCGGGCCGAAGGAGCGAGCGTTCACGCCATCGGCACGCCATTGATCACCAATAGCGACGGCACCAAGTTTGGCAAGAGCGAAGGCAACGCCGTCTGGCTTGATGCGGCCATGACGTCGCCCTACGCGTTTTTCCAGTTCTGGCTCAATACCGACGATGCCGATGTCATCGCCCGCATGAGAATCTTCACGTTTCTCTCCCGGTCGGAGATGGCCGAATACGAGACGGCGGTGGCCGAGGAGCCCTTCAAGCGGGCAGCCCAACGCCGCCTTGCCCACGATGTCACCTCTCTCGTTCA
>JBLHYZ010000059.1:0-6199 GCA_047631115.1 Alpinimonas sp.
GGAAAAAACAACGCAAAGGACTCCTTACGGCGATTACTGCCGAAAGCATCCTCTGGTATAAAGCGGGAACCTGGGTCATTGATCCCACTCACTCGACCCTTGGCTTCAGCGTTCGCCATCTTGTTATTAGCAAGGTCAAAGGGCACGTTCGACAAGGTCATCATCACGATTGATCTTCAGGCCGCACTTCAGGTCTAGTACGAGCTGCCTGCTCTGCGCAGGTTGCTGACTCGACCCGACTGAAGAGTCGGCAATATTCAACAGGAAATGGGGCTTCACCTTTGTGGGTGGGGCTCCGTTTTTTGTTTACTAGTTGGTACTAGTCGTTGATGGCACCGGTGATCTCGCTGCGCACGAGGCGGAGGGTTTCCAGGAGGAAGCCAATCAACACCCAGTTGTGGAGCGACGGCTTCATGACCGTGATGGGAGCGGTTAGAGCAGGGATCTCGGAGGTGTCCAGGTGCGGGGTGGTCATGGCCGGCAACCCAGCGTTGCGTACGAGGAGGCGGAGGTCATGGCCGGCGCGGTTAAATTCTTCGGCGATGGCCTGAATGCTTTTTTCAGCAATGACGGAGTCGTCGTAGTGATCGCGCACAGCGCGCGCGAGCCCCATGGTGCGGGTGACGAGCACGGCCAAGATATCCATCAGCATCACGTCGTTTTCGATGGTGAGCGTGTGTTTATTGCGCCGGGTGTTAAATCGAAGGCTTTCTTGAGCTCGCGCCACAGTAGCGCGGGCAGTGTTGTATTCGCTGCGGAGGGCTCGTGAGCGCAGGTAGATATCGTTGAGCACCGCGTAGCTGGTGGGTCGCGTGAGTACAGCAGAGATGTCTTCGAGAAAGTGCGCAACGTTGATCCCCAGTTCTGAGACGGCGCGATTGGC
This sequence comes from Alpinimonas sp., assembly GCA_047631115.1. Classification (GTDB taxonomy): domain Bacteria; phylum Actinomycetota; class Actinomycetes; order Actinomycetales; family Microbacteriaceae; genus Alpinimonas. The sequence continues at coordinate 884 of JBLHYZ010000059.1, forward strand.
TGGTTCCAGGGCCACCGGGGGCACAATCAGGGCATTGATGATGATGCCGACGGCAGCGCCCAAGATTGTTTCGAGGATTCGGTTGAAGGCGTACGCGGGAGTGACGGTACCCAGGGCCAACACGAGCATGGCGCTTAACGCGATTTGGCTTGCTGTTCCTGGCGTGAGTTTGAGACTCCACGCAACGAGGATTGCGGCCACGACGGCAACTAAGACAATCCATCCGCTGGGGCCAAATGCGAGCGTCGCGCCAAAAGCAATGGCAACGCCGAGTACGGTACCGACGCTTCGCTCAAGGGCTTTTCCGAGGGATTGGTTGATGCTGGGCTGCACCACAATGAGCGCCGCAATAGCGGCAAAGATTGGTTGATTCTCGCCGAAGATAACGATGGCAAGGAACCACGCGGCGAGGGCCGCTAGGGCAGTCTTGGCGACTTGAAGAAACGGAGTGCGTTTCTTTTCTTGAAGGTTGGATACGAAGCTCACGCTCTAACCGTATCGAGGCCATTGTGACCTCGGCCTGTCATTTTGCTCGTGGCGGTCGAAACTGTGTCCAGAGTTCCCGCAAATCCCACGCATTCGAAGCCTCGATCGAGATTCCACGCTCACCGGTACGCCGGGTACGCCCTTGAATAACCATGAGCCTGGTTCCGAAAAGCACGGGTCCGGTCGTTTCTTGGGCCTCCTCAAAAAACGTGGAATCCGAGCAGCCGGTGCCGTCATCAAGGCTGATGAAAACAACGCGTTTGCCGCTTTTCATCGGAGGTGTCTGAGTAGCCACGCGAATACCGGCAACGAGAACCTCTGTCTTGTTCCAGAGGCTTAGAAGCTCGTTTGCGGGGGTAACGCCAAGCTCGTTCAATAGCGGGCGGTAACTTTCGAGAATATGTGCCGTGGCATCCATGTTAAGAATGCTCAATTCGGCATGAACCCGTTCTTCAGAGGTGAACTCGGCGTTCCCGCGGGGAATGAGATGACGGTCGTCAATGGCAAAATCGAGCTGGTTCTCAGGGGAGTGCACTCGACGTGTGGCCGCCGTGAGTTGGCGTACGCGGGCAATGACGTCGCCGCGGGTGGGAGGAGGGGTGTCTGCGGGGGCCTGACCAAAGATGCTGCTGGTTGTGGCAATGTCATCGAGGGCGCCCACGAGGGCGAGGCGTTGAAGCAGCGAACGGCTAGGTTTTGCCCTCTCAAAAAAGTCGGTAAGCGAATCAAAGGGCTGGCCCAGCAAAATGCGTTGCAGTTCCTTTTCGTTGATTCCCTGAACGTCGCGAAGGGAAAGTCGAATTCCCAGAGTCTCTTGGGTGGGGGTGTTAAGGGTGGGGCCGTTCTCCACCTCAGCACTGTGGCGCTCCACGCGGTAGCTGCCGTCACTTTTGTTGACGTCGAGCGCCAAGATAGGAACGCCCATGCGCCGAGCTTCGGCGAGCAACAGTCTTCGCGGGTACATTCCCGGATCGTGCGTGAGAATGCCGGCAAGAAACTCCGCGGGGTAGTGGGTTTTCAGCCATGCGCTCTGGTACGTCGGCAGGGCGAAGGCAGCACCGTGGGCTTTGCAAAAGCCAAAGGATCCAAATCCTTTGAGAACCAACCAGATGCGTTCAATATCGGCATCAGTGAACAGCCGCTTGCCAGTGACAGGGTCTTTATTGGCAGCCGTGCGGGAACGAAAGTTCGCCTCGATGGAATCCGTGTTTTTCTCCATGCTGCGACGCAACTCGTCGGCTTCCGCCAGGGTCACACCCATGCACTCGTGCAGCATGCGCAAGATGTGTTCGTGGTAAATCACCACCCCGTAACTGTCCCCGAGAAAATAACGAAACCGGGTGTGCAAATAGTTGGGCATGGTGAAACCATGCTTGGCGTCGAGAAAGGGGGCAACCATGTTGCCCTTCATGGGGCCGGGGCGGAAAAGCGAAATGTCGGCGATGAGATCGTTATATTCCGTTGGCTGCATTTTTCCAATGAGTTCGCGTTGGCCAGGGCTCTCTATTTGGAACATGCCGAGGGTGTGAGCGGTGCGAATGGCCTCATAGGTTGCCTCATCATCGTGGGGGATGGAATCAACATCGAGGTGACCGTCGGGGTTCACATAGGGCGCATCGAGAGGCAGATTTCCGGCAAGTGCGACTCGGGAACCGTGCAGACGTCTGATCTCACTCACGGTGTAGGCGATGGAGGATTGCATGCGAACTCCCAAAACATCGAGCTTGAGGAGCCCCACATCGTCGATATCGTCTTTATCGAATTGACTCATCGGCAGGCCCATGCCACTGGGTTGCACCGGGGTGAGGTTATACAGATCGTTGTTGCCGAGAATCACCCCACACGGATGCATGGAAACGTGCCGGGGGAGTCTGTCGAGACGTTCGGTGATGTCCACGAGCATGTCGAGTCGGTCGTCGGAGTGCAGCAGCTTGGCAAACTCACGAAGTTCGGGTTTGTGACCGAGGGCATCACGAAAATCTCGGGCGTTGAAACGCCAAATATTTTTGGCAACAAAGTTAATTTGCTCGTCGGTGAGTCCCAAGGCTGCTCCGGCGTCACGTGCGGCACCGCGTGCGCGGTACGTATTTTGCATTGCCATCAAACTGACGCGTGTACTGCCGTAGCGCTCGAAGATAGCGCGGTAAATCTCGTGGCGGCGAGCAGATTCCACATCAATATCGATGTCGGGAAGGGTCGCCCTTTTGTTACCGAGGAATCTTTCGAAGAGCAGGTCGTGCTCGAGCGGATCGACGTTGCTAATCCGTAGTAGATAGTTCACGAGGCTACCGGCGCCGGAGCCGCGGGCCTGATTGCGAATACCCATTCCCCGCATCATGGAGGTGACATCGGCCACAGTGAGAAAATAGGAGGCGAAGCCGAACCCACTAATCGTGACTAATTCATCGCGCATGCGCGTGCGAACTCGGGTGAGCTCTGCGGTATCGGCATAGGGGAATCTCTCGCTGATGCCCGCTTCGGCCGTTCGCCAGAGAACGGCGTTGGGATCACCGGTGAGTCCAATCACCTCGTTCTCGGGAACCTTGGCGTGACGCCAGCCGATGTCTTCCTCGGGGTCGAGTATGCAGCGTTCGCCCACCCGTTCTGTGGCGGCGATTAACCGCGGTGCGGTTCCTGCGGAAAGGGTTGAAAACTGCACAATTCGCTGAGCCAATGTGTGCATGTCATCGGGGGTCTTCAGCCAGGCTTGCCCATTGGGCTGGGGAGTGAAGGCACCGAGCGCACTGAGGTGGCTCGCGGCATCAAGTACGTCGCCGGTCAGCGCGTCATCGGGCTCAAGATAGCGAACAGCGTTACCGAGCACAGCGGTCACTTCCTGGGCTTCCGCGAGTTCGAGCATGCGGGCGGCATGGCGCAGACTCGCGGGTTCCCCGGGTTCCGTGTAGTGACAGACGACTTCTATGGCAAGGCTCTCGGGCAAAATATTCTTCCACCAGGCCAGGCGCGCACGTGCTCGGGCTAGGTCGCCGGCGGCTACGGCTTGCCCCACATCGGAGTCATGGCCAAGTAGTACCGTGACGGATGCCCCGTCGGAGCCTCTGAGTAAGGTGGCAATGCGATCGCGCAGTAAGCCCACCTCGCGTTTTCCCCGCGGAGCATGCGCGGCAGAGATGGAGCGCGCGAGGGTCGCCCATCCGGTGCCTTGGGTGTGGCCATGGGCAAGCACCGTGATGCGACCTGCGTTGTGACCATTCTTCTCGAGAACGGCGAGGTTCACCCCCACGATCGGGGCAATGCCATGAGCCACGCACGCCCGAATATGCCGAACGGCGCCATAAAGACCGTCTCTGTCGGCAATACCTGCTGCGCGCGCACCAAACGCCGCCTGCGCGGCCACGAGGGCTTCAGGGCGTGCCGTGCCATGATGCGCTGAGAAAGCTGAGGCTACGTTGAGATGTGTAAAAGTCGTCATGGTTCTTTGAGTGTGAACGGTCTAGGCAAATAGACGTTCATCCAACTCCTCACTCACTGCTGTCACAAGAACCCACCCAGTGCTTTCGATTGGTGCCGTTGGCGAAAGTGGCAACGTTGCGACAGGTTGAGCTAAATCGAACGTGCCGTCCATGCGGTGCGCGCCATCGGTGAGCGGAAGTGCGTCTACTCGCCACATCGGCACCGCAAGCAAGCCGGCGGTAGCACCTCGGGCTACGCGTATGCCGCCTTCGCTCCACCAGCTGCGCCGGCTGATCCACGGCTCAGGAGAGCTCACGACGCCGTAAGTCACTCCGCGCCACACGAAGCGTATGGGTGCGCCAGAGGCAAGCGTTTCGACCGAAACAGACTCGTTGATGTGCATGATGTTCTTCTCCTTATTCGAATATATCTTCGAATCAGAAGCTTAGAAACCCCCACTGACAATTGCGCTGGTCAGCAGATAAAAACTCTTAGAGAACTCCGCGCGCCGTCAACTGCTCCACGAGGCCAGCGCCGTCGGGGGAATACACCCAGGGGGCGCCACCGTCTTGATCGTGTGCCTCCGTCTTCTTGCTGGCACCAGCCAAGACAGCCTCGCCGCTAGAGAGTTGACGGATAGCCACAGCCTTCACGTTGTTCGGGTGCTCCAGCTCAAACTGGGCATAAATCGCCTCGTCATGTTGGCCATCGTCGCCAACCAGCATCCACTGAATGTTGGGAAATTCAGAGGCTAACCGCCTGAGCTGTCTTTCTTTATGCTCACGCCCACTTCTAAAGAGACGATCGTGGGTAGGCCCCCAGTCAGTCAGCAGAAGAGCACCCTTGGGGTAGAGGTTGCGCGTGAGAAAACGGGTGAGTGTCGGTGCAACGTTCCACGCGCCGGTGGAAAGGTAGATGACCGGCATGCCGGGGGTCATGAACGCGATTTTGCTCAAGAAAACAGCCATACCCGGCGTAGGGACACGAGCATGTTCGTTGAGAACAAAAGAGTTCCAGGCGGCAAGAAAAGGGCGCGGAAGTGCGGTAACCATAACGGTGTCATCGACATCAGAAACAAGGCCCAAGGTGACCTCTGGAGAAACCACGTAGATGGTTGCCTCGGCAATTTCGGAGTCTTCCGCTTGAAAGCGCACGAGGTGAAGGCCGGGGGAGAGTTTCATCGGAATCTGCGCGTCGACCACGCCTCCACGATCGGCTTTTACCTCTGTCGCAATGCCATCAATGGTGACGGTGACGGTCACATCGTTGATGGGGACGCTTGTAAAACTTCGCCAACCGCGAACACTCTCGGAGCGTTTATGCATTTTTTTGGCTGCACGAGAGCCAACACGAGGGTTCTTCGTCAGCAGAACACGGCACAAAACACGCACCCACTCGGTAGAGCCGTAACCGGGA
>JBLHYZ010000060.1:0-6145 GCA_047631115.1 Alpinimonas sp.
GCGACACTGAAAACAGGGGCGGATCATCGTTCGACGTTCGACGTTGGACTGGGATCAGGGCACCATCCGTTCTTGAGGCAAACGGATCTTCCGAGACGGTCCGATAATCGACTACAGCAAGGTTGTGAGCAGTCATCGCGTTTTCGATGGTGTTTCCTTGCCGATGTTGCAACGCGCATTTTCTCCACGGTTTTTCTCTCTGGTGGATCGGGCGCTGATCAAGAATTTACATGCGTCGGGCACAGTAGTTGCCGCGACGGTTGCGACCCACGGAAGGTAAATTTGTCACCTCGGAACCCCTGAAGAACTTTGTCCTAGACAAGCTGCGTTTTCATAGGTCCCCTAACAAAACTGCCGCGCTGTGATCGAGGAGTATCCAAACAAGCAGGAGATGCGGGTGTCGCCGGAAACGATCGACCAGGCCCGCTACTTTAAGCTCGTGGAGGCCTGCCCCGTGAAGTTCACACAGCTTTTGTGGCCGCAAAGGGCTGCGTTCCTCTTTGTCGGGCTAGTCGCTAGAACCTGGACTTCAAGGTGTCTCGGCGGATACTGGGGAAAAGGCCGGGAGGCGCGTAACGCGAGGTCACCGGCACCTGGGGGGCGGGGGGTCAGCGACGGGTGCGGACGTGCAGTTCCATAATCAGGTCGTTGGCCAGCCCCACGAGACGAGCGATTTCGCGGTCATCGCGGTCGATCCAGGTGTGACGCGGGGTCGCGCTGACCGGCACGAAGTTGCGATGCTCTTCCCAGACCAAAAGGGTGCGCTCGGCACCCAAAACATACTGCTGCCAGAAGACCTGACGGAGGTACCCGGCCGGGATGCGCGCCCACGGCTTTCCCGTTGTCTTGATCTCGCAGAGCTCGACCCCGCCGGCATCCGTTAAGCCAATGCCATCGGGAGTCGCCAAATGACGCGCTTCGGGCTCCGAATGAAACAGCGCCTGAGATGACTGGATGTCATAGTGCTCCAGCACCCAGCTCGCGATGATGGGCTCACGCAGCTTGCCGTGGTCAGTAAAGGCGTTGCCACCAAAGCTGGACCCGTTGAGCTTTTCTGTGGCCGCCGCAACGATAGATGCCTTGGTCGTGAGCTTGGCAACGTCGGTTGCGGTGATGCCTCGAGCGCGGGCCCGCATCCAAGCCCCCTTATCGGTACCGTCTGTCACGATACGAGAGAGGTAAGCGGGAGTCACGTCACCATTCTGTCAGCGGGGGTCGACTTCGCCGGACGCGCTCGCCGAGAGAGGTCGAGTTAGGGAGGGAGTTGGGTGGTTGGCGCTCGCCGAGACAAGGCTCCTGTTTCAGCAAGGTCTTAGGCGATTCATAGGATTCTCATAGAAAAATGAGGATACTTAGGAGTGTCATGACAGATAACTTTGCCTCCAGCACATCCCCAGGTCTGCCCCCGGTTCGCCTTACGCGTGCCGATGGCACCCCCATTCGGGTACTCGTCGTTGATGATGAGGCCTCTCTCACCGATCTCCTATCGATGGCTCTACGTTATGAGGGGTGGGATATTCGCACAGCGCCCGACGGCAGCAAGGCCATCTCGGCGGCCCGCGAGTTCAAGCCCGACGCTGTTGTCCTCGACATCATGTTGCCCGATATCGACGGACTCCAGGTGCTGCAACGCATGCGCGCCGATGGCAGCAACGTGCCTGTGTTGTTTCTGACGGCCAAGGATGCCCTCGACGATCGCATCGCCGGACTCACGGCTGGCGGCGACGACTATGTCACCAAGCCCTTCAGCCTTGAGGAAGTTGTGGCGCGCTTGCGCAGCCTCATCCGTCGCTCTACATTGACGGCAGACGTGAACGAAAGCCCCGTTATCGTCGTGGGTGATCTCGAACTGGATGAAGACAGCCACGAGGTGTACCGCGCCGGCCGATTGATCGAGACCACGGCAACCGAGTTTGAACTCCTTCGCTACCTGATGCGCAACCCCAAGCGCGTGCTCAGCAAGTCTCAGATTCTGGACCGAGTCTGGAGCTATGACTTCGGTGGTCGCTCCAGCGTGGTCGAGATTTACATTTCCTACCTGCGCAAGAAGATTGACGCGGACGCCAACCCCATGATTCACACCGTTCGGGGCGCGGGCTACATGCTCAAGGCAGCGGAGTAGTCATGCCGGCGTCGTTCAAACCAGCCACGTTCGGCAACGGGGTTTCTCTGCGGGCTCCCTGGACCCTCCGCCGTCGCCTTACCCTGACGGTTGCCACTCTGCTCGTTCTGGCCACGATGCTGATTGGAATCGTCAGTGTTCTTGCACTTCGCAGCTTTCTGATGGATCGCCTTGATACTCAGCTGAGCGCAACGGTCAACCGATCTCAAAACGCTGTCGATAACGATCCCCGAAAAAATGGGGCCAATATGCCGGATGCCGACGACCACGCGTCGGGCGCACTGCTTGCCCCCGGCCAAGCTGCCGGAACTCTGGTGGGGGTTATCGCCGACAAGCGGGTCAGTGCCGGTGTGCTCACCGGAGACGGCAGCGTCGCGCTCGTGGGCACGTCTGATTCCGAGCAGACTAATGACCTTGACCATTTGCGCGACGTCGCCAGAGACTCTGCTCCCGTCACCGTTCATATCGACGGACTGGGGGACTATCGGGTCGTGACCATTTCTGGCGCCCGGGAGGAAGCACTGGTTATTGGCTTGCCCCTGGCCGAAGTTGAGGCGGCGACGGAACAACTCATTTTCGTTATTCTCATCGTCTCGGTCTTGGGAATTGGCGCGACCATCGTTGTGGGACGCCTCCTGATTCTGCTGGAGCTGCGGCCACTGGAACGTGTGGCCGAGATGGCGACGCGCGTCTCGGAGCTTCCGCTAGACAAGGGCCAGGTAGACCTCGCCGACCGCATCGATGAACGGGATGCTGATTCACGCACGGAGGTGGGCCGGGTGGGAAACGCCGTGAACATCATGCTGAGTCACATTGGTCGAGCCCTAACTGCGCGCCAAGCCAGCGAGGATAAAGTGCGCCGATTCGTGGCCGATGCCAGTCACGAACTGCGAACACCGTTGGCTTCCATTCGCGGATACGCCGAGCTCACGCGTCGTGGCGGTGCCGAACTTCCGCACGACGTGCGTCACTCCCTCACCCGCATCGAGTCTGAGGCAACGCGCATGACGGGACTCGTGGAAGACCTGTTGTTGCTTGCCCGACTCGACGAAGGGCGTGAGCTGGAGAATGTTCCGGTTGATCTTTCCCGCACTATTGTGGACGCCGTGAGTGACGCTCATGCTGCGGGCCCCGACCATGAGTGGCATATTGATGTACCCGAGGAGCCCATCGTGGTTCCTGGGGACTCCGCGAGACTTCACCAGGTCGTCGTCAACTTGTTGGCCAACGCTCGAGTTCACACTCCGGCGGGCTCTCGGGTAAACGTGGCTCTCAAGAAAGCTAATGGCGTGGTTGTGCTGACCGTCCAGGATAACGGCCCGGGTATCCTCCAAACCGATATACCCACCCTCTTCGAACGGTTCACACGCGGCGACGTCTCGCGCGCACGGGCCACCGGAAGCACCGGCCTCGGCCTTGCCATTGTGGAAGCCGTGGTCGCTGCGCATCACGGACTGGTCGCCGTGAGCTCGTCTCCTGGCGACACCGAATTTCGCGTCAGTTTGCCGTTGGCCTAGTTTTCCTGGCCGAGGTGGGCGCTAGTAGCGCACCATTGCCGTCTCACTAAGCAAGTGAGATTCGTCAACGTCACGCAGCTGGGCAACAGGAGCTTTGTCGAAGGAACTAATCAGTGTGGTGGGCAGTGAGACCGCTAAGGCTCCCCACGATGCGGCAGTTGTCAGGGCTGCCCGCACGTCCATTTCCGCTGGTTTGCCGGTCTCTCTACGTTTGGCGGCAGCTTCGGCGGTGATAACGCGACTCAAGAAACCGGCAAGAAAGGCATCGCCGGCACCAGTTGTATTGACGACGGATGGCGCTACCGCACTGGCCCACACAACGTCCTCGGCGGTAATAGCAACGGCACCATCGGAACCGAGGCTGACGAGGGCAATTTCAAGACCACCGGAGATGAGCTCACGTCCGGCCTCGATGGCGTCGCCCAAGGTGGTGAGGGGGCGTCCGACGAGGGACGCTAGTTCGTCAGCATTGGGCTTAATGAGGTTGGCGTAGCCGCTGCGCGCCCAGTGCTTGAGTTCGGGACCACTGGTATCCAGGCTGACACGGGCGCCGAGGTCTCGGGCGCGCGTGAAAAGTTCGGTGAGGTCAATGGGCAGTCCGGTGTCGGTCATCTTGGGGTGCATTCCCGAAACGACGAGCCAGTCGGCATTCATGTCACTGACCTGTTCGAGAGTGAGCTCAACGACATTGCGCCAGTCATCGGCAGAAAACGGGATCGCCTGCTGGTTGATGTTTGTGGTGCGGCCGCCGCGCTCAACGACGGTGGTGTTGACGCGCACCCGACCGGCAACTGGCATGATGCGCATGATCTGAGGAAAGGGGGTCGTAAAGAGCAGGTACTGGTCTTGCATGCCAATTGGCAGCACGGCGGATACTGGCCGCTTGGCCAGGTGGAGTGTGCGGGCGACGTTCAAACCCTTGCCGCTCATGTACTCGTGCACCTCGTAGGCGCGATTTACTTTGCCCGCAATGAGGCCTTCGGCCAGATAAGTGCGGTCAAGCACGGGGGCAGGGGTCAGTGTTACAACAGCATTCACGAGCGGCCTCAAGTTTTCGTGACAAGCCGCAACTCGGGTAAACGAGCGACGGCGCTAATAAGGAGGGATGTAATAACCCTACCGATTTGGCGCAGAGTCCTTTTCTCCCGTAATCTAAAAGAAACCAAAGACCGCTGGTTATCGGTTGCGCCCTCGAGAGAGAGTGACATCCGGTAGAAAATTCGTTTTCAACGAAGACCCGCGCAGGCTCTGATGTGATTGATAGTCGTCTTGTGACGCGTTCTCCTCGCTCCGGCCCTGTGCCGGAGCTTTTTTGTTGTACCGGTGGTCTTGGCCGAAACACCTCGCACAAGCGGGGTGTGAGAAACCTAAGGAGCGCCATGGCGAACAAGGAAGCTTCGGTCGTTGAACTCACGGAGAAATTCGAGAATTCAAACGCCGTACTGCTCACCGAGTACCGCGGTCTCACGGTTGCTCAGCTCAAAGAGCTGCGCACATCAATTCGTGAGCACGCAACCTACGCCGTGGTAAAGAACACGTTGACCAAGATTGCCGCCGCTAAGGCTGGCATCGTAGGTCTCGACGACCAGCTTGCTGGCCCGTCGGCTATCGCCTTCGTGCACGGTGACGCTGTCGCCGTAGCCAAGGCTATGCGTAACTTTGCCAAGGCAAACCCTCTTCTGATCGTGAAGGGCGGCTACTTTGACGGTAAGCCTCTTTCCGCTCAAGAGGTTGGAAAGCTCGCCGATCTCGAGTCGCGTGAGGTGTTGCTGGCGAAGTTCGCTGGCGCCGCCAAGGCCTCGCTATTCGGTGCCGCATACCTATTCACAGCGCCGCTGTCCAAGACCGTTCGCACGGTCGAGGCGCTGCGTCAGAAGCAAGAGTCTTCCAACTAGCACTAGCTAGCTGGTCGCATTTTTAACGAATCAAAAAACTAGGAGTAATCATGGCAAAGCTCACAACCGAGCAGCTCATCGAAGCTTTCAAGGAGCTCACGCTCATTGAACTCAGCGAGTTCGTCAAGGCATTTGAGGAGACCTTCGAGGTCACCGCTGCCGCACCCGTCGCCGCTGCCGCAGCCCCTGCTGCTGCTGTTGAGGTAGAAGAAGAGAAGGACTCATTCGACGTCATTCTTGAATCTGCTGGTGAAAAGAAGATCCAGGTCATCAAGGAGGTCCGTGCACTCACGAACCTCGGTCTCGGTGAGGCAAAGGCTGTCGTTGACGGCGCACCCGCCCCCGTGCTTGAAGGCGTCAACAAGGAGACCGCTGAGAAGGCTAAGGCCACTCTCGAAGAGGCCGGCGCAACCGTCACCCTCAAGTAGTCTTCCCTTAGGAAACTATTGGGCGCCTTCCCTTCACGGGGATGGCGCCCTTTTTCGTTTTTATCGAGCGAAGTCTTCCGCAACGAGTTCGACGATGCTGGCAGCTGCCTGGCCGGGATTCGGGCTGACGTAATCGAGCAGTACCTCAACCTGTGCGGATCGTTCGGGAAGGCGACCTTCCTG
>JBLHYZ010000061.1:0-6100 GCA_047631115.1 Alpinimonas sp.
CCAGTGTCGATGAGCAACAGGCCTATGTCACCAGCATTCTCGGCCCCTTGGTCACCATCAAGTAAAAACCCGAGTTGCTAGACTCTCGAGTCTCGTATATCTTAATAACGGTCGGCTTTTGATTGAGGGCTAAACCCCTCCCCCCGTTTGCTATTTCCTCTCGCTTCTACACAGATAAGAAGACGCATGTCGCGCACGCTCGAAACTCCTGTCAGCCCCTCGGCAAGCTCCCCCATCATGACCAAGCGTCAAATTCTGCTGGTCATGATTGGCCTCATGGCGGGCATGTTTCTCTCCGCTCTCGATCAGACCGTGGTGTCCACGTCGATGCGCACCATCTCGGATGACCTGCAGGGAATGTCGTTGCAGGCATGGGTGACCACCGCGTATCTCATCATGTCGACCATTTCGACGCCTCTTTATGGCAAGCTCAGCGACATCTTCGGTCGTCGCATCCTGTTCATTATTGCCATTTCGATCTTCTTGCTCGGCTCGCTCTTGGCTGGCTTTGCCACCAACATGTACGAGCTCGCCTCGTTCCGCGCCGTCCAAGGCCTCGGCGCCGGTGGCTTGATGGCTCTGCCGTTGGCCATCATGGGCGACATGCTTGCACCCCGTGAGCGCGCCAAGTACCAGGGCTTTTTCCTCGCCGTCTTCGGCATCTCCAGTGTCATTGGCCCGCTGATTGGTGGGGTCCTCTCCGGCAGCCCCGACATCTTGTTCATCACCGGTTGGCGCTGGGTCTTTTTGATCAACCTGCCCATTGGCGTGATCGCCTTGGCCATCGTGCTTCGCTTCTTGCACCTTCCCGCCACGCACCGTCGCGTGCGCATTGACTGGTGGGGTGCCACAACCGTCATCACAGCCACCGTTCCCCTGCTGGTCGTTGCCGAACAGGGCCGCGAATGGGGCTGGGATTCCCCCGCCGCCTTCTTCTGCTACGGCCTCGGAATTTTCAGCGCGGTCGCCTTCATTCTTATTGAACGCGCCATGGGTGACGATGCCCTCATCCCCATGAAACTCTTCAAGTCGCAGACATTCTCCATGGCGACCATCCTCGGTGTTTTCGTGGGCTTTGGAATGTTCGGGGCAATGATGACCATTCCCCTGTACCTTCAGCTCGTCAAGGGCTCCACGCCCACCGAGAGTGGCTTCCAAATGTTGCCCATGATTCTGGGGCTCATGATCGCCTCCATCGTGAGCGGCCAACTTATGGCCCGCACCGGAAGTTACAAGTGGTTCCCCCGCGTGGGAACGGCCTTCATGGTTGCCGGCTTCTACGTGCTCACGTTCCTCACCGCCACAAGTGACATCACGCTAGCCATGGTGGGAATGTTCCTGATGGGACTCGGTCTCGGCCAGCTCATGCAAACCCTCACCGTTGCCAGCCAGAACTCCGTTGGCCCCCGCGACATGGGTGTAGCCACTAGCTCCTCCACCTTCTTTAGGTCAATGGGCGGAACCGCGGGAACGGCCATTTTGTTCTCGGCACTGTTTGCCCGCATCCCCGAGACACTGGCTGCCGCCTTTGCCAACCCCACCATCACCAAGAGCGTAGCCGGCGCCATGCAGGATCCGGCGGTGCTTGCAGACCCCAAGAACGCCCAAATCCTTGGGCTCTACGCCGACCCCACCACCATGGGCAACGCGCTGAATGGCGATACCTCGTTCTTGAATAACGCGGATCCCCGCCTTGCCGAACCGTTCCTGGTTGGCTTCGCCCAGGCCACCGTGTCGATCTACTGGATCGGGTTCTTCGTGCTCGCCGTCGCCTTCGTACTCAGCTGGTTCCTCAAAGCAACTCCGCTGCGCCAGAAGTCGGCGATGGAAGAGGCCGCCGATGAGGATGCCCTTCTGCTTGCCGAGCGTGCCGCCGACATGATGGGCGCGATGATTGAGCCCGGGACGGCCACGGGTCAAATTGCGTTGGCTCAAGCAGAAGAGCGTGAAGCTGCTCGTCAAGATCACCGCGACAAGGCCGATGCAAAGGCCGATGCAAAGGCCTCCGCCAAGGCAACGAAACCGGTGAAAGCCAAGAAGTAACGGGCTTAGGCCTGCTCGAAGGTCACGCCGTCAACGGAAGCAAATCTTTTCTGCATGACGGCGATGGCCTCGGGATTTTGATCCACCAACACAAATCTGCGGCCCAGAGCGCCGGCCACTGCCCCGGTTGTGCCACTGCCGGCAAAGAAGTCGAGCACCGCATCACCCTGCCTGGAGGATGCGTGAATGATGCGACGCAGAATACCCTCGGGTTTCTGGGTCGGGTAGCCGGTCTTTTCGCGCCCCGTGGGCGACACAATCGTGTGCCACCACACGTCGGTGGGCAGCTTTCCGCGCTCCGCTTTCTCGGCCGTCACCAAACCAGGAGCCATGTACGGTTCGCGATCCACTTCATCCGAGTTGAAGTAATAGGTCACCGGGTTCTTCACGTACACCAGAATCGTGTCGTGCTTCGCCGGCCAGCGCTTCTTTGACTTGGCGCCGTAGTCGTAGGCCCAGATGATCTCGTTGAGAAAGCTCTCGCGCCCAAAAAGGGCGTCGAGCATGACTTTTGCGTAGTGAGCCTCGCGGTAATCCAGGTGCAGGTAGAGCGTGCCGTCATCGGCCAGAAGTCGCCAGGCCTCGCGCAGTCGGGGCTCCAAAAAACTCCAGTAATCCTCGAAGCGGTCGTCGTAGCTCATCAGCTCACTGCGCGTGCGCTCATACGACTTGCCCTTGAAACCAGTGAGCGCCGTGGTCGAATCGGCAGCGGCTAACACACTGGTCGTCTTCGACCGCGTCTGCTCGCGGCCGGTGTTGAACGGGGGATCAATGTAGATGAGGGTGAACGAGCCGTCGTCAAGGGTCGCCAAAATCTCTAGGTTATCTCCCTGAATAATGCGGCCGATTGTCACCTGCCTATTCTGGCAGGAGCGTAGGCTGGCAACATGACGACCGAGGTGATTCACGAACCCACTGCCCATCGCTACGTCATTGTGATTGACGGCGCCGAAGCCGGTGAGGCGAGCTACATCACCCGCGGTGACGAACTCATGATTACGCACACCTTCATCGATCCGAACCACCGTAACGAAGGGCTCGGAGCCGTTCTGGTGCATCGCGCCATCGATGACATCATTGCCACCAGCCAGTCACGCATAACATCCGGATGCTGGTTTGTCACCGCTTGGCTCAACGCCCACCCGGGTTACGTTGACGCGGCGCGCTCCGGCGGCATCGATGCCGAGCTCGGCAACACTTGCCGCATCGTGACCCCCAGTTAGTCGTCTCGATAAGCGCCGCCTCCTCGGGAAAGGGTTAGGCCAAGCGCGACTTGATCCACGCGATCATGTCGGCAATGACTTCTTTGCGGTTGGTTTCGTTGAAGAGCTCGTGGCGGGCCTCCGGATACACCGTGACCGTGACGTCATTTTGCGCGGCCGTCTTTGTGTAGGCCTTGGCCAGCTTGAGGGCGCTCTTCTCTCCGCCGAGTGGATCGCGGCTTCCCAGAATGATGAGGATGGGGACCTGATCCATGTCATACGACGGAACACCAAAGAGGCGCAACCCGTCGACCAGACCGAACAGCTTGAGTACCTCGGCGTCGAACGTGAGGGGATCCGCCTCGAACGCCTCGACTACCTTCGGGTCGCGGCTCAACCACTCATGGGTGGTGCTGCCCTCGAACGCGAACTTCTTGTTGAGGTTGCCGGACTCCATGGAGCCGGGCATGCGATAGGCGGTGGCCGACAGAATAACTTCGGCATAGTCGCTCGCGTGGGTGTTGATCAGTTTCTGGGCCAGGAGTGAGCCCATACTGTGGCCCAGCAAGACGACGGGAATCCCGGGATGCTCTTGGCGGATGATGTCGGACAGTTGCGAGATATTTCCAATAGCGGCCCGCAACCCACCGGCTCCGAGGTGGCCCAACTGCGTTGTGTCATCAGCGAATTGCTGCATTCCGGTGCGCCCATGGCCCCGCATGTCCGCAACATACACACCGAATCCGGCTGTGACGAGGGCTCTGGCCAGCGCGGTGTACCGACCAGCGTGCTCACCGATTCCATGAGCTATCTGAATGATGGCCTTGGGCGGAGCTTTACGAGCGGTCTTTGGATACTGATCGTAAGAAATGACGACCCCAAAAGGATCGGTAAATGTTGGCATTAAAGGCTCCCCCTAGAGCGGTACTCGGTATCTCTGCAACATGGCGACACGCTAACGAACGCCACCCATTAATTTAAGCACCCAACGACTGATCAGAAGCAGCGCAATACCGATGGCGATGGAAATGACACCCAGAATCGAGAAGTAACCAAGGTTCTCCGCAGGATTTTCGGCGCTGTAGAAGGTGGCGAGCTGACCCGACATAGCGGTTCCCAGAGCCGATGCCAGAAAGAGCAGCGCTACCATCTGGGTGCGATAGACCTTGGGCGCTAGCTTGGTGGAGACCGAGAGGCCCACCGGCGACAGCAAAAGTTCGGCAATCGTGAAGACAAACAAAATGCCCACCAACGCAAGCAGCGGGGCCGAGTGCGGGGCCGCCGTAGCGATGGGCAAAAAGAGCAGGAAGCCAAGGCCGACAACAATGGTTCCCAAGGCAAACTTCACCGGTGTGCTGGGCTGCTTTGCGCCCCACTTTGTCCAGATGGCAGCGAATACCCCAGAGAGAGCAATGATGAAGATGGGGTTAATGGACTGCACCCAGGTGACCGGCATCTGCCAACCAAAGAGGTCAAGGTTGAGCTGGCTGCTGGCGAAGATGGTGACCACGGTGAACTGCTGCTGATACAGCGACCAAAAGGCCGCGCTGGCGACAAAGAGCGGAATGAAGGCAACCACGCGCCGACGTTCCACGCTCGTGATCCGCTTGCTGGAGATCATGTTGGCGAAGTAGGCAATCGCGGCCCCCACCACGACCACGATGATCACGAGCGCAAGGTTGTCACTGGTGATGAGACCGATTGCCACCAGAGCAACGATGAGCGCGATACCTGCCACCGCAATCACGATAACGAGCCAGCGCTTGGAGGTGGGCAACGGATTCGGAACTTGGCTTGCCGATGTCGGCAGGCCTCGGCGACCAAAGGTGTATTGGATCAGGCCGGCTGCCATTCCAAACGCGGCGAGGCCGAAGCCCCAGTGGAATCCCTGTGTGGTCTGCAAAAACCCGGTAGCCAAAGGGCCGACGAATGCACCCAAGTTGATGCCGAGGTAGTAGAGCGAGAATCCGGCGTCGCGGCGAATGTCATCGGGTTTGTAGAGCTGCCCCACAATGCTGGTCGCATTGGCTTTCACGCCACCGGCGCCCAGCGCAATAGCAATCAGGCCAACGGTGAGTCCCGTGTACGCGGGAAGGATCGCCAGTGCGAGATGCCCGAACATGACGAGTACCGCGCTATAAAACAGCACTCGTTCGCTGCCAAAAAGGCGGTCGGCGAGCCACGCGCCCAGGATTGTGGCGAGGTAGACACCGCCGCCGTACGCTCCAACAATCCCGGCAGCAACGGCCGGTTCAATCCCCAACCCACCCTTGGCTAAGGGATAGAACATGTACAACAACAGGATGCCCTGCATGCCATAGAAAGAGAAGCGCTCCCACATTTCGACACCGAAAATGGTGACGAGCGGGCGGGGCTGTCCGAAGAACGTTTTCTCCGCGGGCGCGGGAGCCGGCGGGGTGGCGCTTGTTGTCATTTGCTTATATTGGCAGACCCAAGGCGTTCGCGGCGCAGTTCTTCAACGACCTGCTCCACAATCGGTTCGAGGTGTTGACCGGTGGCCCACCCCAGCAGTGTTTCGGCTAGCAGCGGGTTGCGCACCAGGCATGGTCCGTGCAGGTAGGTACCGATAACGCGCCCCGTGATGGCGCCCTCCGTGCCGTCGCCATTTCCTACGCCTGAGGTAACCAAGGCAAGGGGAGTAACGCCGGCTCCCAGGTGGGTTGCACCCCCGTGATTCTCATAGCCGGTAAGCATCTGCATTCCGCCTCCTGGACCCGCGGGGATGGGGCCGGCACTGATAGGGGCTGCCGCGAGCTCTCCCACCGCACGCTTAGGCAGGCGATCCGTGCGGATATCGAGCAGGCCGAGGCCAGGGGAGGCGTTGCCGTTCGCAT
>JBLHYZ010000062.1:0-6091 GCA_047631115.1 Alpinimonas sp.
GAGAACCCACAGACCGCCGCCCTCTACCAGATCACCTCTATCCCCGCGATGAAGGTTTTCCAGAACGGTGAAGTTGTCAAGACCATCATTGGTGCAAAGCCCAAGCCAGCTATCGAGGCTGACCTTGCTGCGTTCATCGGCTAGTTCAGCCATTTTCAGACCCTCACGAAACCGCTTGGCCTCAGGGTCCAGCGGTTTCGTGTGTTAAATCCGTTGCAAAGAACTGTTCATGAGGCGTCCGACTTCTGCCCCTGAAATCATGCCCGCGATATCGCCAAGTAGCATTGAGCCTGTGAGTGAAAATTCAGAAACCGGGCAGGCGATCAACCTCGATCCTTGGTTTGGTCACTACGCCGACCGGGCCTCTGGTCTCAGCGCGTCAGAAGTACGTGCGCTCTTTGCTGTGGCGTCTCGCCCCGAAGTTGTGTCTCTCGCCGGAGGGATGCCTTTCGTGCGCGCTCTCCCGGAAGATCTCATTAATGGTGCCCTGTCTCGGGTCATGAGCGAGCAAGGACCAACGGCACTGCAATACGGTTCTGGCCAAGGCGTTCCTGCTTTGCGCGAACAGATTCTCGACATCATGGCCATCGAGGGAATTTCGGCCAGCGTGGACGACATTGTGGTCACCACGGGAAGCCAGCAAGCGCTGGATCTCGTCACAAAGCTCTTCATCAACCCTGGAGACGTCGTCTTGGCCGAAGCGCCAAGTTATGTCGGCGCCATTGGTGTGTTTCGCTCGTATCAGGCGCACATCGAACATGTCGAGATGGACAACGATGGCCTCGTCCCCGATGCCCTTCGTGCCACCATCATCCGCATGCGAGCTGAGGGTCGCACCATCAAGTTCTTGTACACGATTCCCAACTTTCACAACCCCGCTGGGGTTACCCTCAGCTCCGAGCGCCGTCCAGAGATTCTCAAGATTTGCCAGGATGCCGGAATTCTTATTCTCGAAGACAACCCCTATGGGCTGCTTTCCTTTGACGAGGAGGTGCCGCCGGCCATCCGCTCACTGGATGAAGACGGTGTCATTTACCTGGGTTCCTTCTCCAAGACGTTGGCGCCCGGCTTTCGTGTCGGATGGGCCCTTGCACCCCACGCCATCCGAGAAAAACTTGTTCTGGCGGCGGAGTCGGCGATTTTGTGTCCCAGCGCCTTTAGCCAGCTCGTCATAAGTGAGTATTTGGCTTCAGCCGACTGGATGGGCCAAATTGTCAGCTTCCGCGACGTGTATCGGGAGCGCCGCGACACCATGCTTGCCTCCCTCTCGGAGCACTTGCCGGAGCTTTCATGGACTGTTCCACGCGGTGGGTTCTACGTGTGGGTCACCCTGCCTAATTCTCTCGACTCGAAGGCGATGCTGCCGCGTGCGGTTACAGAGCTGGTTGCTTACACTCCGGGTACGGCGTTCTACGCCGACGGTGGAGGCCGCCAGAACCTGAGGCTTTCTTTTTGTTACCCAACACCAGAAAATATTCGCATCGGTATTCGTCGTCTGGCAACGGTCATCGACGGCGAGCTCGACTTGCTTTCCACATTCGCGGGCACGGGCTCACTCACTCCATCCACTCGCAGCGGCACAGTAATTTCACCTCCCCCCGACATGAGTTAGCCCACGAAAGGCCACTTTCTTTATGAGCAATTCAGCGCCACTCACCGTCACGGTTCTCGCCGGAGGAATTTCGCACGAACGCGAAGTCTCTTTGCGCTCTGGTCGCCGTGTTTCTGATGCTCTCCAGGGCCGCGGTCACAACGTCACCCTCGCTGATCCCGACGCTTCGTTATTCGCCAACCTTGTCGAGTCAGCGCCTGATGTTGTCTGGCCCGCACTTCACGGCTTCAGTGGCGAAGACGGTGCCTTGTTGGGGCTTCTCGAGGTTGGTGGCTATGCGTATGTCGGGCCAACGGCCGCTGCCGCGCGCCTTGCCTGGTCCAAGCCTGTCGCTAAGACTCTCGTGGCTCGTGCCGGCATAGACACTCCAGAGTCCATTACATTGGCACGTGAGGCCTTTCGTGAGCTCGGGGCGGCAACCGTCCTCCGGCTCATCACAGAAGCCTTAGGGGAAAGCCTGGTCGTGAAGCCAGCATCGGGAGGTTCGGCCCAGGGTGTGACGATTGTCACCCGTGCCGATCAGCTCCCTCGCGCCATGGTCGATGCATACACGTATTCCGACGTCGTTCTCATCGAACAGTGTGTTTCTGGCGTAGAAGTTTCGGTCACCGTCATCGACACTGGCGACGGCCCTCGGGCGCTTCCTGCCGTCGAGATTGTTCCCCTCGACGGCGTGTATAGCTTCGAAGCCCGCTATAACGCTGGAGAGACAAACTTCTTCGTGCCCGCTCGGCTGACAGACACCGTTACTGCGCGGATCGCCGACGTCGCCGTAACCGTGCACGAAACTCTCGGACTCGACTACCTCGCCCGCATCGACCTCATTATCGACCCCCTCGGCACGCCCTGGTTCCTCGAGGCCAATGCGCTCCCCGGCCTGACCGAAACATCGTCAGCCCCCATCGCCATCGAGGCAGCCGGGTTTGAGCCCGGTGAGTTATTCGAAGCCCTCGCTCAGCGTGCCTTCGCGGGTCGCCGTCGCGGCTAAAAAATAAGCTTTTCGAGCCAGGGCTTTTCGGACCGGGGCTTTTTGGACCTCGGCTTTTCGGACCTAGGCTCCGAAGGGCTTCTCACCAAGTTCTCCCAGAATCCTATTAAGATCGGCGATGGTCGCAAATTCAATGCTGATCAGGCCTTTTTTTGCACCCAAAGAAACTTTGACGCGAGTGTCCAGGCGGTCGCCGAGGTGCTCGGCAATCTCGTTGAGTTGACCCATGCGGCCTCCGGCCACAGCCTTGGCCACTGTCTTCTTCGGCACCTGCTGAGCGATGGCTTCCGCCGCGCGCACCGAGAGTTCCTCGTTCACGATCCGATCGGCAAGACGCTGCATCGCCTCGGGATCTGCCGTCGCCAAGATTGCCCTGGCGTGACCCGCACTCAACACCCCAGCCGCCACACGAAGCTGCACCGCTGGTGGAAGCTTGAGGAGACGAAGTGTGTTGCTAATTTGCGGGCGTGACCGACCGATTCGAGTCGCAAGTTGCTCCTGCGTGATTCCGAAGTCAGCCAGCAGTTGTTGATATGCCGAAGCCTCTTCCAGCGGGTTGAGCTGGGAGCGGTGCAGGTTTTCGAGGAGCGCGTCCCGCAACATGTCTTCATCGGCTGTGTCGCGAATAATAACGGGAATACTCTCCAGGCCAACTTCTTTCGAAGCGCGGAGTCGGCGCTCACCCATGATGAGCTCATACGTATCGCCTCCAGCAAGCTCCCGAACCACGATGGGCTGGAGAATTCCGATTTCACGAATGCTGTGAACGAGTTCAGCAAGGTCATCCGCGTCGAAATCTTTTCGCGGTTGTTGGGGGTTGGGGACAATCTTGTGGGGAGAAAGGAACGCCAAGCGCGCTCCTGGGACAGGAAGGAGCTCTTGGCCGGAGTTCCCAACATGTGACGGCGACTGCTTGTCTGACGAGGCCGTGTTCGAAGCTACGGTCGAGCCGGTAGACGAACTCGCTCCTGTGGGAACAGAACCCAACTGGTCAGGAAAGAACACATCAACGGGGCGAGACTTACTTTCGTCCCCCGTTGGTTGCGAAGGAATGAGGGCCCCAATTCCTCGGCCCAATCCAGTTCTCTTTGGTGTTGCCATTATTGAGCTCCTTGCTGCGCTTCGATGGCACCGCGTTGAGCAATTTCAACAGCAGCTTCAATATAAGAAATCGCCCCCACCGAAGCGGGGTCGTAGCTCACCACGGTTTGACCGTAGCTCGGCGCCTCAGAAACGCGAACGGCCCGTGGAATAACGGAGGAGAGCACAAGGTGTGGGAAGTGTGTTCTCACATCATCGGCGACTTCATTCGCTAGGCGCGTCCGTGCATCAAACATCGTGAGCAGAATTGTGGAAACACGAAGGTTCGGGTTGGTATTGGCCGACACGCGTTCAATCGTCTTCAGTAGTTGGCTGAGTCCCTCAAGCGCGTAGTACTCGCATTGAATGGGGATGAGAACTTCACGAGCCGCAACGAAGGCATTTAATGTAAGGAGCCCCAGTGATGGTGGGCAATCGATGAAGACATAGTGAAACGGTGTGTCTGACTCCGTCAGGAGGACGTGGATAGCTGCTCGCAGGATATATTCCCGGCGTTCAGCGTCCACCAGTTCAATCTCTGCTCCGGCCAAATTTATATTGCTGGGTGCGCAGAGAAGCTCGCCCTCTTCGGGGCTTGCCTGGATAACATCGCTCAGCTTGGCGTCCCCAATCAGAACGTCATAAATACCAGGAATTCCCTCGTGGTGCTCTATACCCAAGGCGGTTGACGCGTTACCTTGTGGGTCTAGGTCTATGACGAGAACGCGAGCCCCGAGTCGCGCCAATGCAGCAGCAAGATTGACGGTCGTTGTCGTTTTGCCGACACCGCCTTTTTGATTGGAAACTGTCAAGATACGCGTGTAGGCGGGAAGTGGGGGCACCGCGCCGACCAATTTTTTTCTCCGATTCGTCAAATCAGTGAGTTCCCGGGCTAATGGGGACTCAATAACGCTCGACACTCCCGCGAGGGATTCTTCCGAATGTTTCACGTGAAACCTTTGCTGGTGTCTGGGGCGAGAGGGGGGTGAGTGGGGCGCTGATGCGCCGGCTGTCGGTTACTTTACTGTAGCCCTGACGACCCGAGTGACTTCTTGCAAAACCCCTTCACCCAACGTTAGTAGCTCAACGTTCTGAAGGCGATACGTTCGAATCTGCTTAGCCGCCGCGTCAATCTCCGCCTCGGCACTCTTCCCCTTCAACACCACAATTTCACCGCCAGCTCGCACCAGGGGAACAGTTAGGGGAATCAGTGTTTTAAGGGCACTCACGGCACGGGCAGTGACCTGATCAAAGCCCTCTCCGATCCGCACGTCCTCCGCGCGCGCTCTTAGGACAGTGACGTTAGTCAATCCCAATTCCGCCACTTGGCTGGTGAGCCAGGCGACGCGGCGCTCCATGGGCTCAATCAAGACAAGTTCCGTATCTGGGCGAGCTATAGCGAGAACGAGGCCCGGAAGCCCTGCTCCGCTGCCAACATCTCCCACGACGCCATCGGGAACGAGGAGGGGCGCAATAATCGCACAATTGAGAATGTGGCGCGTCCACAACCGAGGCAACTCAAGTGGGCCGATGAGCCCCAGCTCCTCTCCCAGCCGGGCAAGATTGCTGGTGAATTGGCGCGCCACATGAATACTGTCGCCAAAAACTAGCTCTGCGGCATCGGGCTCCGCTTCGTAAACCGTGGTCAATGTTTCACGTGAAACTATTTGCCGGCGGTAATGACGGTATGACGATCCTTGCCTTCACCGCTCGAGTTAGATACAAAGCCTCGCTCAGAAACAAGGTCGTGAACGAGTTTGCGCTCGTAGGAACTCATTGCTGGCAATGCGGCCGACGCCGAGCCACCCTCAATGCGCGAAACAGCGGCATCAACCAGGACAGAAAGCTCCTGCTCACGAGCTTGACGTGACCCACCCACATCCAGAATGAGTCGTGAGAAGTCGCCTGTCTTGTTCTGCACAGCGAGGCGCGTGAGTTCCTGGAGGGCGGCAACCGTCTCTGGAGCCGACAAGCTACGAAGGTTTCCCTGATCGGTTGCGGTCACAGAAACGTACGCACGGCCATTGCGGGCATCAATGTCGAGGTCGCCGTCTAGATCACAGATGTCGAGAAGTTCCTCAATGTAGTCCGCGGCAACATCACCCTCGTGCTCAAGCTGGTTCACCGAGGGGGCCTCGCCCTCCGCCTGGCCGGCGTTGGCGGCATTGGCCGTGGGGGCCTCGTCAGATTGTGTTTCTTTTACGTCGGTCACTGTGGGCTCTTCTTTCCAGGCTTTTTCTTAGATCTATTCTTACCCAGGGGCTGCTGCCGCTGCGTGGGTTTGGGGTCAATTTCACTTACATCTGAGCTGCCATCGGTGATCTCACCCTTACCCTTACGCGAAAGTCGCTCCTCACGGGCCTTAGCAGCTTGGCTTCCGGGCGTGGGCATATTGCGAATGACGATGAACT
>JBLHYZ010000063.1:0-6070 GCA_047631115.1 Alpinimonas sp.
GCCCCGCCTGCCGCTTGACAACGGCCAAATCGCCCTTTTCGTAGACCTCTTTGTAGTCCATGAGTCGGATAGGGACGGGGCGACGAGCAGGAGTCTCACGAACCGTTGTGTTAAGGAAGCCCTTCGGGTCAGCCACCTGTTACCTCCAAAATTTTCTTCCACGTTTCTTCGCCGTCAGGGTCGAGACCTTCGGCTTCAGCTACGCGGCGAGTCTCAAGAACTGCCGCATAATCGCGCGGGAGCACTTTGGTAAATTGTGAACTTTCTGTTGCAAAATCGACCAGAAGCTGCGTGGCTCTTGGAGAACCTGTCTCGGCAACGTGCCGCTCCAGCAGATCGCGCACTATGGCCACGTCAACGCTACCCAATTCGATCAGACGAAGTTCACCTGACACCTGAGAGTCGCTGTTCACCTTGGCGACATCGAGATTGTGGATGTAGGCGGTTCCGCCTGACATTCCCGCGCCCAGATTGCGCCCCGTCTCCCCCAGGATGAGGGCAAGGCCGCCCGTCATGTATTCGAGCGCATGATCACCGACGCCCTCGACCACAGCGGTCGCTCCGGAGTTACGAACGAGGAAACGCTCCCCCACACAACCCGAAATGAACATGCTGCCCGACGTAGCGCCGTAGCCGATGACGTTTCCGGCAATGACGTTTTGCTCCGGAGCAAAAATGCTGCTGGGGTGCGGGCGAACAATGACGGTTCCTCCTGAGAGTCCCTTACCCACGTAGTCGTTCGAGTCACCAACCAGGCGTAAGGTGATTCCGCTAGGCACAAAAGCACCAAATGACTGTCCTGCTGAGCCATGCAGGGTGATATCGATGGTGCCCTCAGGGAGACCGTTTTCGCCATGTTTGAGTGTCAGCTCATGGCCGAGCATGGTGCCAACGGCGCGCTCGGTGTTGTAAACCGGCATATCTATCACGACGGCCGTTCCATTAGTCAGTGCTGCACGACTCAGGTTAATGAGCTCGACATCGAAGTGCTTTTCGATCTCGTGCTCCTGGTCGCGGCCCTTGCGCCGGGGCTCGTTTGCTGCGAACGTGGGGCCCACGAGGATAGGGGCTAGGTCGAGCCCGTCTGTCTTCCAGTGGTCGACAGCGGCGTTAATGTTGAGCAAGTCGTTTCTGCCAACAATGTCATCGATGCTTCGGAAACCGAGCTCTGAAAGGTACTGCCTCACCTCTTGGGCGATGAACTCGAAAAAATTCACGACAAACTCAGGCTTGCCCGTAAAGCGCTCCCGAAGGAGAGGGTTCTGGGTTGCGACACCAACGGGACAGGTATCGAGGTGGCAGACGCGCATCATGACACATCCCGAAACGACGAGCGGAGCAGTGGCAAATCCGAATTCCTCGGCGCCTAACAAGGCCCCAACGATGACGTCACGGCCCGTTTTCAATTGCCCGTCGACCTGCAGAGAAACGCGGTCGCGCATTCCGTTCAGCATCAGCGTTTGCTGAGCTTCAGCGAGCCCAAGTTCCCACGGGGTACCGGCGTGTTTGAGGGAGTTGAGCGGACTTGCACCTGTTCCCCCGTCGTGGCCCGAGATAAGAATCACGTCAGCCAAGGCCTTGGATACACCTGCTGCGACAGCGCCGATACCAGACTGGCTCACCAGCTTGACGTGAACGCGCGCCTTGGGGTTTGAGCGCTTCAGATCGAAGATAAGTTGTTTGAGATCATCGATGGAGTAAATGTCGTGGTGGGGCGGAGGAGAAATGAGCCCCACTCCAGCCGTGGCGTGACGAGTGCGCGCGATCCACGGGTAGACCTTGTTATTTGGTAATTGTCCGCCCTCGCCAGGTTTTGCTCCCTGGGCCATTTTGATTTGAATGTCATCCGCGTGGGTCAGATACATGCTGGTCACACCGAACCGACCTGATGCTACTTGCTTGACAGCGCTGCGGCGTTCGGGGTCGAGAAGTCGAGCAACGTCCTCTCCCCCTTCGCCGGTATTGGATCTCCCACCGAGGCGGTTCATGGCAATGGCCAGTGTCTCGTGCGCTTCAGGCGAAATAGACCCGTAACTCATTGCTCCGGTCGAGAAGCGCTTAACAATCGACTCAATGGACTCGACTTCGTCCAGGGGAACGACGGGACGATCTCCCGAACTAAATTCGAAGAGACCGCGAAGCGTCATGAGATCGCGGGACTGGTCATCAACGAGTTTCGTGTACTCCCGGAATGTGTCGAAGCGACGTTCACGCGTGGAGTGTTGCAACTTAAACACTGTTTCCGGGTTAAAAAGGTGCGGTGGACCGTCGCGGCGCCACTGATACTCTCCACCGGTGGCAAGGCGTTCGTGACTCGGGGCAGCTCCATCCGTTGGGTATGCGCTCTCGTGACGACGGCTGTTTTCCTCAGCGATAACGTCCAGACCTACTCCACCAAGCTGGCTATTGGTTCCGGTGAAGTACTGGTCAATGAACGCCTGATCGAGGCCAACAGCTTCGAACGTTTGTGCCCCGGAATAAGAAGAAACAGTGGAGATTCCCATTTTTGACATGATTTTGAGAACGCCTTTACCCAGCGCCTTGATCAGGTTCCTTGTTGCCTTTTCGGCCGAGACTTCTGTAATGAAGCCCGTATGCACCATTGTTTCGCAGGATTCCATTGCGAGGTAGGGGTTGACGGCAGATGCACCGTAGCCAATGAGGACCGCCACATGATGCACTTCACGAACGTCACCGGCTTGCACCACGATTCCCACTCGCATGCGGCTTTCGGTGCGAATGAGGTGATGATGAACCGTGGCGAGCATGAGCAGCGAGGGAATGGGGGCAAATTTGTTATTGGAGTCCCGATCAGACAAAACAATGAAAGATGCGCCGTTTTCAATGGCCTCGTCCGCCTCGGTACACATGGCTTTCAGTCGTGCTTCGAGAGCTTTGGGCCCGCTGTCTACAGAATAAAGACCCCTGAGGGTGACGGATGCCCGAGATCCGTTTTCATGCCGAATATGTTCAATCTTTGAGAGTTCATCGTTGTCGATAACAGGAAAATCAAGCACAACTTGGTGGGCGTGCTTAGCCGTGGCCGTAAGCAAATTGCGCTCTGGTCCCAGTCCAAGGCTCATGCTGGTGACAACCTCTTCGCGGATCGAATCAAGCGGAGGATTCGTCACCTGGGCGAACTGCTGCGTGAAGTAGTCGAAGAGCAAACGGGGGCGTTTGGAAAGAATCGCGATAGGCGTGTCGGATCCCATGGCCCCCAGAGCCTCGCCACCGGTCCTTGCCATGGGAGCGAGTTGGATGCGCAGCTCTTCTTCGGTATAACCAAAGGTTCGTTGGCGCCGCGTCACGGAGGAGGGGGTGTGCACGATGTGTTCCCGCTCGGGAAGTTCCTCGAGCTTAATGCGACTTTGGTCGATCCATTCCTGCCATGGGCCACTGCGTGCGAGGTCGCTCTTGACCTCTTCGTCGGAAATGATCCGGCCCGCAACCGTGTCCACGAGGAACATTTGGCCGGGGCGCAGGCGGCCCTTTTGCACTACGCGCGCGGGGTCAACATTGTGAACGCCGATTTCGCTGGCGACAACAATAAGGCCCTCGTCGGTAACGAGGTAGCGTCCGGGGCGCAGACCGTTACGGTCCAACGTGGCACCGACGAGGGAGCCATCGGTGAAGGCAATGGCAGCCGGGCCATCCCAGGGCTCCATCATCGATGAGTGGTATTCGTAGAACGCGCGTCGCTGCGCATCCATTTCCGGCTGATTCTCCCAGGCCTCGGGCACCATCATCATGATGGCGTGCGGCAGGGACCGTCCAGATAGCGTCAGAAGCTCGACGACCTCATCAAAGGAAGCGGAATCACTTGCTCCCGGAGTGCAGATGGGCAGCAGGTCTGTGATGTCGCCCAGAACCTCGGATTCGAGTTGCGATTGGCGCGCACGCATCCAGTTTCTATTGCCCTGCACGGTGTTGATTTCCCCGTTGTGCGCAATGAAGCGAAAAGGATGGGCCAACGGCCACGAGGGAAAAGTGTTGGTGGAATAGCGCGAGTGAACCAGAGCAAGGGTGGAGGCAAAGCGCTCATCTGAAAGATCAGGATAGAACGGCTCGAGCTGAAGTGTGGTGACCATACCCTTGTAGACCAACGTTTGGCTCGAGAGTGAAGCAAAGTAAATGTTGCACTCCCGCTCGATGCGCTTTCGCAAGCGATACGTGAGACGGTCTAGAGCAATGCCAGAAAGATTGGAAGTGGTGCTGTGAACGAACAACTGCCAGATTGCCGGCATCGCCTGACGAGCGAGGAGGCCCAGGTCATCTGGCGAGGTGGGAACGAGACGCCAGCCAATGACAGTGAGTCCTTCTTCGTGAGCAACAACAGTGAGGCGATCCAAAATTGTCTGACGTTCGTCGTCATCCAGCGGAAGGAACGCATTTCCAACGGCGTAGTGACCGGCATCGGGCAAGTCGAAACCCGCAACGGCCCGCAAAAATGCATCAGGAACCTGCGTCATGATGCCCGCACCGTCCCCGGTGCCCGCATCGGAACCAACGGCGCCACGGTGTTCCAAATTGCGAAGTGACGACAGGGCAACATCAATAATGTCGTGACCCGGTGTTTTCCGCAGCGTGGCAACCATGGCGAGGCCGCAGGCGTCCTTCTCCGAGCCAGGGTCATAAAGACCCTGAGCCGAGGGGACCATGGAGAAGCGCTGGTAGGGAGTCGTTGCCGACATCAAACCCTCCTTATAGAGAACCGGGAGCAGAAAGGGACGGCGTCGGCCCGGAAGTGGATCGAGATACGTGCGAAGACCGTTTTGCGGCTGTTACACGGATTTATCTGGTTTTTTGAACACGGTGCGGCCTGGTGTGGCGGCCACTTTTGTCTTCGAACCTGCAGTGTTGGAGGCGTCATCGCCGGTACCCAAATTTCTGGAAGATCCGTCACCCAAGTTTAGCGCAGCTTCCGGCTCCTCTCTTCCAGCTTGGTAGACGGTGAGCTCAAGACCGGTATGGCGGCGATTCTGAATGATCAAGATCGCGATACCAATCGCAATGGCGAGCCACGACGCCCAAATATTGGATCGGACGCCGAGCAAGGTTTCGCTGGGATCGATGCGAATTGTTTCCAGCCACGTGCGGCCAACGCCGTACCAGATGAGGTAGACCGCGAAGGCCCGGCCCCAGCGGAGATTGAAGCGACGTTCAAGCAGCAGAATGACGATGACCCCGAGAAAGTTCCAGAGAATCTCATAAAGAAATGTCGGGTGAAAAAGAGTTCCCGGAGGCAATCCCTGGGGGAAAGCTAAGTTGGTGGCCTCAATTTCAAGCCCCCAGGGCAAGGTTGTCGGTACGCCAAAAAGCTCATGATTGAACCAGTTTCCTAAGCGGCCGGTCGCTTGAGCAACGAGCATCGCCGGAGCGACAGCATCGACAAATGACGAGAATCGAATACCTGTTTGGCGGCAGCCTATGTACACGCCAACCGCGCCACCAATCAGCCCTCCAAAGATGGCGTTACCGCCCTCCCAGATGTACAACGTACGGAGAACGTCGGCGCCGGGGTAAAAGTAGTCGTTGCCGTGTGTCAGGACGTGATAAAAACGAGCACCAATGATGCCGAGCGGTACGGCCCATAAAACGATGTCGAGAACAGCGCCGGGTTTGCCTCCACGGGAGGTCAATCGGGCAGACGTCATCCACACTGCCAGAACGATGCCGAACAGAATACACAGCGCATAAAAATGAACCCTAAAAGGTCCAATATCGACAAAACTGAGTGCAGGACTCGGAATGCTAGCGTGCATGGCTGTTGCGAGAACGTTCACGGTTGGGCGAACCTTTCAGGTGGATGAGTCTCTAGTCTAAAAGAAGAGAACGATGAGCAGACTACATCCCGCTAGTGCGTCGGAAAAAGGTCGACTGCGCAGCGTCCAACAGCGTCCACCCCACCATCGGACAACGCTTTTACGAGGACTGAGCCGACAATCGCTCCCTCGGCGTACGTGAGGACTTCAGCTACTTGAGCCCCCGTGGATATGCCAACGCCGACTCCAATGTGATCGGCACCAACCGCGCGTAGCCGTGTAACCAGAGAGTGTGCGGCTGAATCGAC